>SLOV01000190.1 GCA_007132345.1 Kiritimatiellia bacterium | reverse complement strand
GCGACGCAAGGTCGCGGGGGTCTGCTTGCGGAATCGGGTTTGAAGCGCCGTCCGTCCCCTGCGTTAGGTCGCGGGGGGCTGCTTGCAGGATCGGGTTTGAAGCGCCGTCCGTCCCCTGCCGCCTTGCGCGGCAGGAGCGGAAGACTCATGCAGTAAACATGCGAATCTGGTTCACCCGCGACACAAGGTCGCGGGGGTCTGCTTGCGGAATCGGGTTTGAAGCGCCGTCCGTCCCCTGCCGCCTTGCGCGGCAGGAGCGGAAGACTCATACAGTAAACATGCGAATCTGGTTCACCCGCGACACAAGGTCGCGGGGGTCTGCTTGCAGGATCAGGTTTGAAGCGCCGTCCGCCCCCTGCCGCCTTGCGCGGCAGGAGCGGAAGATTGATGCAGTGAGCGCGCGAATCCGGTTCACCACCCACACGAGGTCGCGGGGGGCTCCCTGGAAAGTTGAGATTGCTGCGCGCTCGCATGGTGAACTGCAAAAGCATGGGGTCAGGCTGCCGGTTTGTGGGCTTCCATCATCTTGAGGAATCGGGAGAAAAGATGCTCTGCATCGTGCGGACCGGGCGCGGCTTCGGGGTGGTATTGGACGGAGAAGAGAGGCAGCTTCTTATGGCGCAGCCCTTCAGAGGTGTTGTCGTTGAGATTGATATGCGTGGTTTCGACGAGATCCGGGTCGAGGGAGTCCTTGTCGACACAGAAGCCGTGATTCTGCGAGGTGATCTCGACCAGGCCCGTGGCGAGGTCCATGACGGGCTGGTTGCCGCCACGGTGACCGAATTTCATCTTGTAGGTGCGGCCCCCGAGCGCGAGACCGAGCAACTGGTGACCGAAGCAGATGCCGAAAGTCGGAAGACCGGACTGGATCAGTTCCTGCACTTCCGCGACCACCTTCGGCACGCCTTCGGGATCGCCAGGACCGTTCGATAGGAAGAAACCGTCCGGGCGGGTTGCAAGAATATCGCTCGCCTTGCTGCCTGCGGGAAAGACCTGCACCTGGCAGCCGAGCCCGGTGAGAATGCGCAATTGGTTGTATTTCAATCCACAGTCCAACGCAGCCACGCGGAACCGGGGCGCAGGATCGCCGTCGGTGGACTTCCATGCAAAAGGTTCTTGGGTCGATACGTCCGTTACGAGGTCGCGGCCAATGAGGCCGGGCGAAGCCACGGCTTTGCGCACCAGGCTGCCGGGGTCGAGGTCGGTGGTGCTGACCACGCATTTCATAGCGCCTTTGGAGCGGATATGCAGGGTGATGCTGCGGGTATCGACGTGGTGAACGCCAAGAATGCCGTTCTCCTTTAGATATGCGGGCAAGGTCCGGTCGCAACGCCAGTTGCTTGGAACGCGGCTGCATTCGCCGACGATCAGGCCGGCGGCGTGGGGACAGTAGGATTCCATGTCTTCGGCGTTGATGCCGTAATTGCCGATGAGCGGATAGGTCATGGTCACGATCTGTCCGCGATAGGAGGGGTCAGTGAGGATTTCCTGGTAGCCGGTGAGCGAGGTGTTGAAGACGATTTCGCCGTCGATTTCGCCTTCACCCGCGAAGGCCTCGGCCTCCCACCAGGTTCCGTCCTCCAGGGCAATGATGGCTTTCTTCATGATGCAGGATTCCGTTTCGCGTGTTGCAGTGCCGCGCCGATAAAGGCCTGAAAAAGGGGATGCGGCTGCATGGGTTGAGACTTGAACTCGGGATGGAACTGCGTGGCAACGTACCAGGGATGGCCCGCGACTTCGGAGATCTCGACCAGATTTCCGTCCGGGGACTGGCCGGAGAAGACCAAGCCTTTCGCTTCCAGTCGCTCGCGATAGCCATTGTTCACCTCGTAGCGGTGCCGGTGGCGCTCCTGCACTTCGGCAACGCCGTATGCGGTGCGGGCCGCGCTGTTCTCGCGCAGCGTACAGGGCCAGGCGCCGAGCCGCATGGTTCCGCCCAGGTCCACGACCTTCTCCTGCTCCTCCATCAGGCAGATGACGGGGTGGGGCGTCTGTTTGTCGACTTCGGTGCTGTTGGCGCCTTCGAGACCGCAGACATTGCGGGCGAACTCGATGACGGCGCACTGCATGCCGAGGCAGATGCCGAGGAAAGGAACGCCGTGCTCCCGGGCGTGGCGGCAGGCGAGGATCTTGCCCTCCATGCCGCGGTTCCCAAAGCCGCCCGGAACCAGCAGGCCGTCGCAGTCGCGCAGTCGCTCCAGGTCCTTGCTGTCCTCGATGTCTTCGGCAGCGATCTTTTCGATGTCGACCCCGGTCTCGTGCGGAATGCCCCCGTGCTCGATGGCTTCGAAAATCGATTTATAGGCATCCTGCAACTCAGAGTACTTACCCACCACACCGATGCGGACGCGCTGGACGGGCTCGATCAGAGTCCGCAACATTTCTTTCCAGCCATCAAGGCGGGCCGGCGGCTTTTCGAGTTGCAGACGGACCATGATAATATCGTCGAGGCCCTGCTCGGAGAGGACCACCGGAACCTCGTAGATCGAGTGAGCCACGTCCTGCTCCTCGATCACCGCGTGGGGCGGCACATTGCAGAAGAGCGAGAGCTTCTGCTTCACGTCTTCGGTGAGTTTCACCTCGCTGCGACAGATCAGTACGTCGGGGATGATGCCGATCTCGCGAAGGCGCGCCGTGCTGTGCTGGGTGGGTTTGGTTTTCACTTCGCCCGCAGCCTTGATGTAGGGCACGTAGGTGAGGTGGGCGAAGAGCGTGTTATGGCGCCCCTCCTCCATGCCGATCTGGCGGATGGCCTCGAGAAAGACGAGGCTTTCGATGTCGCCGACGGTGCCGCCGATCTCGCAGAGGATCACGTCCACGTCCGGGCCGTCGAGGGCGCGAATCCCCGCTTTGATTTCATCGGCAATGTGCGGGATCATCTGGATCGTGCGCCCAAGGTAGTCGCCGCGCCGCTCCTTCTTCAGGACATCCCAGTAGACCCGGCCAGCGGTGAAGTTCGATAGCCGCGAGGTCGCCTGGCCGGTGAAGCGCTCGTAGTGGCCGAGGTCCAGGTCCGTTTCCGCGCCGTCGTCGGTGACGTAGACCTCACCATGCTGGTAGGGGCTCATGGTACCCGGATCGACGTTGAGGTAGGGGTCCAACTTCTGCATGCGGATGCGGAGCCCGCGGCTGATGAGCAGCCGGCCGATCGACGCGGCGGTGATGCCCTTCCCGAGAGAGGAAACCACGCCGCCGGTAATGAAGATGTATTTCGCCATTGCGCCCCGCCTTGTCGTCGAAATTCCCAGGAAAACCGGGAGAAGAGTGACGCAAGCCGCTCCGGGCGCATGCCGGAAGCGGACCCGCCGCCTTCGGCCCGAGGACAATGCCGACTCGGCATGGGGTCGTCAACGCCGGACTATTGGGAGCAGCCAGAAAGTACCTGCACCGACCCGAAGACATTCAGCAGTGGGGTAGCACAAGGCCTAACCAAGCTGCAAAGGCCAATCAGGAGAGGGGAATAAACGATAGACCTTCGACGTTTGTGAAATGTAAAAGGTTGTCCAACCCCGCTACCGCATCCAGTACCTCTTTCTCGTCAGACGCCGACCATGTTCCGACAAATCGATCAAGGGCGTTGCCGATTCTTTCCGGTTCCAGGCCCGGCTCGGCGATGCCTGCTCCCTTTCTGATCAGTGCCAGGGCCGCTTTGTTAATTGATAGATTGCGGCTCCGGGCCAGCGCCTTGAGTTCCGCTTCGATTTCTGCATCCAGTCCACGGATTGTCAGGTGAGTAGTCATACGTACAATCATGAGTCACTAGATGACAAACTTCAAGTCACATTTTGAGTCGTCAGAGATTTTCCGCGGTGTTCGAAATCCAAGAATACTTCTACACGCCGCCACAATGCATGCCCCGTGCGAGTCTATCCCTCGTGTAGCGAGGTCAGACTTTTCTCAAACGCGGCAAGGGCCTTTTCTAGAACGGTGGGTTCGTGAGCCGTGGAGAGGAAGCTGACCTCAAACGGGGAGGGCGGCAGATAGACGCCGTTCGCCAGGAGCGCGTGGAAGAGCCGCTTGAACGGTTCCGGGTCGCAGGCCATGACGTCGGCAAACGAATGGACCGGCTCCGACCGGAAGAAGAAGCTGAACAGGCTGCCCATCTGTGGAATCTGCACACTGCCGCCCCGCTGCGCCTCGGCCATTTCGCGCAGCCTCGGCACGAAGGCGCCCGCGCGCTCGGCCAACAGGTCATAAGGGGGATTCTTCTTCAGGCACCGCAGCGTGGCCAGCCCGGCTGCCACCGAAGCGGGATTGCCGCTCAGCGTGCCCGCCTGGTAGACGGGGCCAAGCGGGGCAAGTTGCTCCATCAGGTCGGCGCGCCCGCCGATGGCGCCCACTGGCAGGCCGCCACCGATGATTTTGCCGAGGACGGTGAGGTCCGGCGTGATTTCACAGAGATTCTGGTAGCCACCGAAGCAGAAGCGGAAGCCGGTGATCACCTCATCGAAGATCACCAGTGCGCCGACCTCGCGAGCTGCGGCAGCGAGACCATCCAGATAACCCGCGTCAGGCGGCACCAGGCCCATATTGGCCGCGACCGGCTCTAGAATAACGCCGGCAATATCGGCGCCATGTTGCAGGAAGAGTTCCTGTGCAGCGGGCAAATCGTTGTACGGCGCCACGAGCATCTGGCAGGCACAGGGCTCCGGTACCCCCGCCGAGGAGGCACTGGCGATACCCGCGACCCCGCTGCCCGCCTGCACGAGCAGGCAATCGGCGTGGCCATGGTAGCAGCCGCTCAGTTTGATGATCTTG
>SLOV01000115.1 GCA_007132345.1 Kiritimatiellia bacterium | reverse complement strand
CTGCTCCCCATCACCATCCTCCTCCTCCTTGCCCTGCCCCAACCGTCGGCCTACGCGGAAGAAGCCTCCCCGGCCGAAGAGCAAGCAGCGCCCTCTCTGGAAGGTCCCGTCATCTACTCCCCAACGCCGGTCTACAACTTCGGCGACGCGGACAACAGCCGGACCATCGAGCACCAGTTTGTCATCGAAAACCGCGGCACCGAGACCCTCGAGATCAGTAATGTGGTCGCCGACTGCGGCTGCACCGTGGCCGACATATCGAGCCGCAGCATTGCCCCTGGTGAATCGGCGACGGTCGCGGGCGCCCTGCGGCTCCACGGCAGGCGTGGGCCCCAGAACCGGGGCATTCGCATCAGCTCGAACGACCCGAGAAACCCGCTATACGTCGTTAGCTTCCGCGGCAACGCCACCACACTGGTCGACGTTCAACCTAGCCGCATCAACGCCCGCGGCACCGCCGCCCAGCCCATCACCCCGCAAACCATCAACGTGAAATCGGCCATGACGCACCCGCTCCCGATTATCCATCTCGATACCGGAAACCCCCACGTCCAGGCGGAACTCGTGCCGCTCGTCGAAGATTTCCAATATCGCATCGTGCTCACCGCCCTCGACAGCCTGCCCGGCGGCCAGACCCACGGCAACCTGCGCATCTTCACGGAGAGCGAGAAATACCCCGAACTCAATGTCCACTACACCTTCCTCAACGCCACCAGCGACTTCATTGTCGCACCGGAGCAAATCGTTCTCAGCACCCGGCAGGGGCTCGATCCCGTCACCCGCCAGTTCGTCATCCGCCCCGGCCGCATCGCCGACTTCCAGATCAGCCGCGTCGTCTCTCCCGACGAACGGATCGAAGTGGACGTGGTTCGTCTCTCCGACGGCTTCATGGTCCGCCTGCGAAACCTCGTGCCGTCCCCCGAACTGAACGGTGAGAAGATCCTGATTGAAACCGACGCGGAAGGGGCGCCCCCCATCGAAGTGCCCATTCGCGTGATGGGATGATCTCCGCCAAGCCCCACATTTGAACAGCCTCGCCTCGCTATTGTCCTACACCGGGAGTGGAGTGCGGCCTTGATTCGTCATATCGCGACGTGCGATCTTCACCGCCGCCTTCAACGTGCTGACACAGGAGTTTCTTCATGAAGTTTCGTCAATTTTCGATCGTCGTGGCCTTCGTGCTGCTCATCGTTTCATCTGCGTCGCTCCGGGCCGAAACCCCACAACCGCGCATCGTCAGCGACGAGCCCGTATTCGAATACGGCGAGGTCGACAATAGCCAGATCATCGAACACACCTTTGTCGTTCGCAACGATGGAGACGCCCTACTGGAGATCCATCGAGTCCGCGCGCCATGCGGCTGCACCGTCGCCAACATTTCCTCCCAGCATCTGGCCCCCGGCGAGTCCGCCGAAATCCTCACGCGCCTCACCCTGCAAGGGCGCACCGGGCGCCAGCGCCAGACGGTCGCCGTCGATTCCAACGACCCGAATACGCCCACCTTCAATCTGGTCATGGACGGCATCGCCCTCACGGAAATCACCGTGACCCCTCGGCGCCTCTTCGTGAACGACCTGAAGCCCGGCAAGAACAACGTCCATACCATCGACCTGCTCTCCAATGCCTCCGATCCAATCGCCATTCGCAGCGTCCATACCGGCAACCCGCTCGTCACCGCCGAAGTCGAAACCGTCGAGGAGGGCCGCCGCTACTCGCTGGTCGTCCGCACCGCCGACGAAATGCCGCGCGGCCCTACACATGGCCGTATCCAGGTGCAGACCGACAGCCCCCGCAAACCCACCATCCAGATCCCCTTCCAGTTCAACGTCGTGGGCGAACTCGCCATCGCTCCCCAGGAGTTGGCCATGGTTCAACAGGACGAAGGCACGCTCTCCCGCAATGTCGTCATCCGTCCCGGCACCATCAGGGAGTTCAACCTGCTTTCCATCACGGCCCCCGAAGACACCGAGATCGAAACCTCCATTCGTAACATCGGCGTCGGCTATATGGTTCAGGTCAACAACATCCGCCCCACCCTCGACCTCAACGGCAAGTCGCTACGAATCGCCACCGACGTGCCGGGCATGGAAGAAATCGTCGTGCCCTTCCGCGTCGTGGCACGGCCGGCAGGGCGTTGAACGCATCGGAAGAATCCCCCGTGACGAGTCAAAGCCAAGCCGGCCCCGCTTCCGCGCGCGGCCCCTCCATTCCGGTCGGGCTGGCCATCCTCTTCGCCCTTTCGCTGGTCTGCGGGCTGCTCGCCAACACCATCGGCCCCAGCCGCATCCCCTGGTTCACCGCCTGGTCCCAGCGGGTCGCTGACGCCGCCGCCGATTACGGGATCCCGGTGGTCGACACCGCGGAGGCACGCCGCCTCTTCGACGATGGCATGCACTTTATCTTTGATGCCCGTGCGCCCGGCGAATTCGAACAGGGCCACCTCCCCGGTGCCATGAACTTCTACAGCGGCGAGTTCGACGAATTCTTCCAAGTCTACGCCATGATGCTCATTCCCGAGCAACCCGTCCTCGTCTACTGCTCCGGCCGGGCCTGCGACGAGTCGCTGCTCGTCAGCAAGAACCTCATGGAACTCGGCTTCACTAATATCGTGCTCTATGCGGAAGGCCTCGAAGGCTGGAAAGCCGCCGGGCATCCCATGGAAGGGGGCTTATGATCAATCCCCGCCATTTCCGGCTCCTGGTGCGCGTGGCCTGCATCGCAACCGGCCTTCTCTTCCTCGCGGCCGCCTGGCACAAAGTGCGCGACCCACTCGCCTTTGCCGAAAACATCTTCAACTACCAGGTGCTTCCCGACGTACTCGTCAACCCCACCGCCATCTTCCTGCCCTGGCTCGAAATCGTCGCCGCGCTGGCCATCATGGCGGCCCCGCGCCTCCGCCGCGCCTCCGCCTGGCTCTTGCTGGGACTGCTCATCTTCTTCACCGGCCTTGTCGGCGTCACCATGGCGCGCGGCATTGATGTCGCCTGCGGTTGTTTTACCTCTGACCCCGACGCCAGCCCGGTCGGCTGGGGCAAGATTTTCGAAAACACCCTCTGGATGCTCCTCGCCGGCTTCGCCCTCTGGGGCCTCCACCGCGAAGACGCCGCACGCTCATAACAGACTTCGCACGTTCTCGCGCGTCAACAGCTCCGCTTCCGCTGGACGCTCCAGGAAAGGTCGAACATCCGCCTGCAGAAGCCGGAAGTCGACTCCCTCCGCTCGTTCTCGCAGCAGGTCGCGCCACCGCTCCGAGTGGACAGCACCGCATCCTTGCGTTTGGTCCAAGGCATTCTGCAGCAGCAGCAGATTGGGCGTAACGGGCGGGCGCTGCCCCAGATACCAGAGCAGATCGTACCAGTCGCGCCCCTTCGGATAGGACCGCGCGCAGAGGGCATGCACCTTGCCGGCCATCAGCGATGGCAAATCGTAATGCCGGATCGCCAACAGGCGGTGGTTTGTAATGAGCGTGCGAACAGAGGACGCGCCAGCAGGCGGACGGGTATCGATCTCCAACTTGATCGACAACTTCTGTTCTGCCATCGCCGCAAGAGAGGATTCTTTGAGAAGGCCCGAGAGCTTGACCCACCCCTTATGCACCACACCCTTCTCGGACCAGCTCACGGATGCGTCAAACCCGGCGCTCACGAGATCCTGCTTCACCTTTCGCATCCATGGCTGGGGCGAGTAGCCGGCAGACCTCTCTAACGAAAAATCCAGATCCTCAGAGAAGCGGGGCAGGCCGAAAACGAAACGGAGGGCGGTGCCCCCCACAAACGCCACGCACACGAAGGCCTCGCATTCATGCAGCGATCGCAGAACCAGCGCCTGCAGATACTCCCGCAATCGATTCAGCTTCAGCGCGGGATCGCTCACGTTGCGGATCAATTGCAGCGCTTCCTCCTTCATAGTTCAATTCCCTCCTCCCGATGATCCACGACCCAATCCAGAAAGGTGCTCGCCGCTTTCCTGACGCGGGGAGATGCAAGTCGCGGCGCCTCACGCCGCAAAACGCCGGAACGAATCAACTCGATGTTTTGAAAGCGCATTTCCGCAATACGCTCAGCGCTCCAGTCGCCAGACGACAGGTACCACAGGTCCAGCAATGCCTTCTCCGCGGTAGCCAGAACAACCCTTCGCCCTTCGATCTGCACGCCACGATACCCGAAAAACGCCGCAGGTTTGACATGGCGGTAGGCAAAGACACCGAATGCGTTCTCGAACTGGCGGGGCGCTTTCGTCGTAACACTTGTGTAAGTGACAACGCGCTCGGGAATCAGTCCGTAATAGCCGAGAGCCCACTCCCCGCTCAGGTAGGACGGTGCATGAAGAACGTTCGCGAGTTCCGCCGCATGCAACGGACCACGGCGATACCGCTCTGCCAGTGCATACATGCCCCGGCGAAGCGCGAGCACCTTTCCGGACGCGCACCATCGATGCAGTTGCATGCACAGCGATTCCCTGCGCTCATCCGCCAACTGCACCAGAGTAGCCAAATCGAACCACCCCTGCTCCCCAACCAGCTCAATTAAGCGGTCAAATTTCATATAGGATACTTTACAATAACGTAGACTTTTGTAAACGCTATTCATCCGCCTCCCACTTTCACCCCACGACGCAGGCAAACCCCGTGATCGCGCCCCCTCGCGCTTGACCCCACCTCCCCCGATCCTCAAGACTCTGCCCCTATCCCGCTTGAACACTGAACACCGCACCCTCCCCCCCCGCCTCCCCAATCCCCAAACCCGCCCCACCCCCTCATCCCGAAACCCGCCTCCCCACCTG
>SLOV01000343.1 GCA_007132345.1 Kiritimatiellia bacterium | reverse complement strand
TAAAGCCGCGGCCCAGACCCCCGTAGACTTCGAAGAGGTTTTGGGAAACAGCATCGAGTTCCAGCGGTAAGGTGTTGCCGGTTACTGCCCCCACGTCGCTGGAAGCAAATGGCACGAGCAACTTTTCCAGCCAGTCCGGTGGCATGGTGACATCGTCATCCGTGGAAATGGCAATGTCGCCGGTGGCGGCGATGAATCCTCTGTTGCGCGCGTAGGCCAGTCCCTGGCGCGGCTCCTCGACCAGGACCACACCGGGAAACTCCGCAATGACCGGAGGCGTCAGGCCGGAAGCCGGATGATTGTCGACTACCACGATCTCGACACGGCGAGGCGAGTCCTGTGCCAACAGGTACCGAATACAGTTACGCAGGTGTTCAGGTCGGTCGTGTGTCGCCACCACCACCGATACCGGAACCTCAGGAGACAAGCCAGCGGGCGTATCGGCCGCCGTGAACATGTGGGTGGCCACCGCGGAGGCAAACCGGGTATGAATCTGCTCCCCCTGGCCCGAACGCTCCTCGCCCGCGATCAGCTCCACAGGGAGCGCGTCCGCAATGGCTTCGCGCAGGCGGCTCACGCTGACGGGTTGACCATGGTTCGCAATATCCACACTGCCCAGTAAGCGGTCAGCGAGAAACACGAACAGCCGCACGCGGGTGTATGCCTGTACGTCACGGATGGCGTTCAGGGGTTGGCTGAGATCCACCGTGCGTACGGCAATCGGCAGCGGGCTCTGTGGGTATCTGGCCATCGTCGTTAGTTCGCCTTCGCCATGGCTGGCGACTCTCGATTGTCTTCCCTCTTTACAGGGCCGTAGGTGGTTTCGATCTGGGCCGCACGTTCCCGGGCCTTCTGGTAGCGGAAGAGACCTTTAAAGATTCCGCATATCTCCGCGAGAATCAGATCCCGCGGCATGCGCGCGGGGCGAACGAAGCTGATCAGTAATCGGCGAATGCCCCACCACCAGAACCACCACAGGCCGAAACGAATGATGGGCAGGCGCATCGTGGGATAGGCCAGAGCACTGCGGACGAAATAGGAGTAAAGGCCGATGCCGTGATTCGTCAATTGTTCACGCAGCTCGTCGTAACTGCGCCGGTGCTGATGACGGATGATGGCGCCCGGTTCATAGACCAGGCTGTGCCCTTCTTGCAGCACTCGAAAGAACATTTCCAGATCGCCGCCGCCATTGGTGTCTGTCCCGACATCCAGCGCCGGATCGAAGCTGCCGATCTGCTCGAATACGCTGCGGCGATAGGCCATGTTGGCCCCTGTGCCGAACCGGCCTGATCCGATGTGGAGCCCACGGGTGCTGCGGCATTCGTCCAGACGATACCAGCCCCGCGCGAAACCGCGTCCGAAACCGCCGTAGGTTTCGAAGAGGATCTGCGCCCCGGTTTCGAGTTCAAGAGGCACCACCAATCCGGTGACTGCCATGACCTCGGGATGCTCGGCAAAAACACGCGCCAGGGCCGTCACCCAGTCCGGATCGGCGACGGCATCGTCATCGGTATAGGCGACGATCTCGCCGTTGGCCTCCGCGATCGCGCGGTTTCGCGCCCAGTCCAGTCCGGGGCGCGGCTCACAGAGGTAACGCACAGTGGGGTAGCGCTGGCGCACCAACTGTTTGGTGGCGTCGTTACCGGGTGCGTTGTCGACAACGAGAAGCTCCAGGTCTGGATAATCCAGGCGCACCAATGAATCGAGACAGCGCTCCAGCGTGCTCGTCCGGTCGCGCGTGCAGACGGCGACGGTAACGGTTGGCAGCGGCCCGTGGTACACGGCCGGCGGGGTGCGTATCAGGTCCTCCATCTCCACGCCGTCTCGGGGCAGCGGTTGCGCCAGCCGGTCGCGCAGCAGGTGGCGAACCACGGCCAGTCCCTTTTCCTTCGAGATCGCCTCGCGCAGCGCGATCGCGCTGCAACGGCCATCCGATAGCGGGACGGTCACCGTGCCGATCGGCACACCATGCAGGCGCACTAACGCCTGGAGCGCTCGATAGCCGTCCAGCTCCGCGATATCCTGAAGCGGACGGCTCAGTTCCACATCCCACAGCTTGATCTTATCCGTCATAAGGAATCTGCCGGATGCTCAGGCGTTTCGCGGCATGTGGACGGGTACATGGAAACAATTCACTCATTCGGCCCGACCCCGGAGTTCCAGTGCAGATAGATACCTGTGCCGGCGCTCCTGTAACGCATCCCATGTTCCCTGGCGCAAAAGTCTCCGGCGCTCGATGTCTGCGATGGACAAATCGCCAACGGGTTGCGGACACGCGTTCGCAGCAGAGGAATGGCCTACGCCTTCGCGCATCCTACCCGGCGCCCGTCGCATCGCAAGCTTTAGGAGATTGTTGAACTCCGTCAGGTACAGCCGGCGATAGGCCAACAGAGCGGGATCCAGACTCACGGCTTTGACGAACCAGCGCAGCGCGCCCCGGCGATCTCCGCAAAAATTACATTTCCGCCCGAGGTACTCGTAATAGTTGCTCCTGGCCCAGCGGTAGATACGATTGGGAACCGCTGGATGCCGGCGCCGAACCTCGGCCAGCATCAGTGTGTATGACAGTGCCATGGCCTCGGTGTTGCACGAGAGGCTGCCTTCGATGACGCGATATCCAACGAGGAATTCGCGCACGACGCCAAAGCGGTAGTGCTCGGCAATGCGTACGTATAGATCATGATCTTCACCGCCCTGCGCCTCGTGTTCTCTGTACTGGGTATTGTAGCCACCCACACGTTCCAGACAATGACGACGGATCAATGGGGCACTCGCGTTGCCGACAAAATTGCTATAGACGATCGACAGGTGGGCAAAGCCCTCTACCTCGTGGGCGATGTAGCCGCCGGTCAGCCGCCCCTCCTTGTCGATATAGGCCGACCATGCATAGACCAGTCCAACCTCGGGGCCGGCCATGGAAAAGCAACTCACCTGCTTCTCCAGTTTTGATGGATACCAGAGATCGTCCGCATCGAGGGGGGCAATATACTCGCCGACCGAATGTTCGATCCCGAGGTTCCGCGCGGCCGCAACGCCCTGGTTGGAACTGCGCAGCAGACGGACGCGACGGTCTTGTTCCGCTACGGATTCGACGATCTCGGCGGTGCGATCAAGTGAGCCGTCGTCAACAACCAGCACCTCGACATGGGCGTAGGTCTGGGACAGGACAGAAGCCAGCGCCTCCTCAATGTATGTCTCTGCGTTGTAGGCAGGGATGATGACCGACACCAGACCCGCTAAGACCGACTCTGCCGGATGGGCCGTCTTTATGCCGGCGGGCATGGAGAGGCTGCCGTCTATGGCGGAGGGGTTAATGAGCTCAGCTCCTCTCCACGCCGAGCGCACGAGATGAAAGCGAAATGCCAGCCGGGCGAGAGACCGGCACGTGCGAGCTAAATCCCTCTTTTGTCATACGAAACGGTGGCCTCTTTGTTTCGTTATTCATCACATCGTTTGTCATCGACTGCGAGAAAATAAGATTCTTTGGACGGGCTCCAGGATCTGGCTCAGTAGGTCACGCGCAGCCCAGCGGCAAATCGCGTGCGGTTGTATGACTGCAGCTCGATGGACGACTGGACCTCCTCATAGGACACACCGGCATACAACTCGTACCCGCGCTGCGGGGGACGGAACCCGATCCGGCCCGCGGCGGTGAGGGTCTCGCGGCGATCGGTGATCCGCCTCTCGTTTCCCTCGTCGTCAAACAACAGGATTTTATCCACCGCCTCTTCCATCCAGTAACCGATGCGCAACGATATTTGAAAGGACTCTAAAGGCGAGTATCCGGCAGAGAGCTGGGCCATTTGAACCTCACGCTGATCCCCGGTGAAGGAGGAACGGAATTCGTTACGGGTCGAGAGCCCGAAGAAGAGCTTGGTTGTGGGGCGCCAGGTAATCTCTGCATTGTAGGCAAGGCCGTCCTGGCTGTCGTTTTGCTGGGCCGGGCTGCCGTCGACCTCCTCACCGGTGACCGGGTTGCGGAGCGGCTGCGGGGGGAGCTGGGTTCCGTCCTCCAGAAGCATGGTGCCGTCGCTGAATACGGTGCTCCCATCGTCCAGTACCCTGGGCCGCTGCTCGGCCCTGTCGTACCTTTGATATCCGACCCCCACATTGTAGGAGGTCTTTTCGGTGGGCGTGGCGCGCAATCCGGCAAGGACGCGGTAATAGGGTACGGCTTTGACATAGTTCTCGTTGTCTTCCTCCCCGTATCCCCCGTGCAGGAAGGCCGTGGTCTCCGCACGCAGGCGCCGGCCAGCGCTGAAGCTGATGGCATGCCCGCTCTCATCGAAGAATCGGTCATCCTTGTAGTCGGTCTTTCTGTAGGAAACGCCGCCATCGAGTTCTATGCGGTCGCCGAGGTCGCGCCCCGCGTTGATCCCGAACAGGAGCAAGTCCCGCTCGAACTGGTTCCGGGTAAACTCGTCGGCAAGCACGATCTCCCCGCCGGGAACTGGGGAAGGGGGAGGGCTGGCGGGAGCGGCCTCCAAGGCAAAATCGAAGCGGCGTTCGAACAACTGGAAGGCGCTCAAAGCCAGCCGATCCCGATCGCCCCGGGCAAGGGCGAAGCGCGCGCCAAAGCCCTCTTCGTCCTCAACGTCGAGGTCGTGGTAGCGACGCCAGAATCCCCAGGCGGAACCGTTGATCTGCCAGTCGTCGTCGAGCCAGACGGCGAAAGTGCCCACCTGAACCTCGTGCAGGGTGTCGGACACCTTCCGCAGGCTCGGCTCTCCCTGGAGCGTGAAATCCTGTTCGAGTGGCCGCACATTGGAGTCGTAGGCCAACGACACACTCACGTACGGACTTAGCGTCAACCGCCCCATGGTGATGCCATCTCCCTGCCATGCCATGGCGGCCTGGCACGGCAGGAGCAGCACGAGGGCGAGCGCTGTGGAAGTTAGACGGAGGCAAGACACGAAGTAGAGGGGGGAATCGAATGGGTGATCGGTGACTCTTCAGACCCTACCAAAAGCTCTCGGGCACGAAGACCACGTCGCCCGCTCGCAGCACAGCATCTTCATCCGACTGGCCCCTGGCATGGGCCCTGAGGTTGACGTAGATGCGGCTGACCGTCCCGTCCTCTTCCCGGCGGGTTACCCGTATGCTGGAATCCCGGGCACTGGCGAGCAGGCCGCCCGCCTGCTGGATGGCCGCGCTTACCGTCAGGTCATGGGTTGGCGGAAGGGGGATCTGGCCGGGATTCCGGACGCGCCCGAGAACGGTCACGAAGCCCCAGGGGGAGATCCTGCTGTCATCGGGCTGAGCAAACTCGACCACCACATGGGGATCCACCAGATAGGCACGATAGCGCTCGGTCAGCAGGGCATTCACCTCGATGAGCCGAAGCCCGGCCACGTCCACCTTGCCGATTAACGGCAGGTCGAGCGTGCCGCCCTCCGTTACCTGGCGGAATCCCTCCGAGAACTCCTCGCGCCCGGCCACCCGCACCGTCACACTCAGAAACAGTCCGGGCCGGACCACGCCGCCTCGTTCGAACGGCACGGGTTGGCCGAAGGCGTGGATCTCTTGATCGGGGACACCCTGCCAATCGAGCTGATGCAAATCCTCCGCGTCCAGTTCGGGTGATCGCTCCTCTTCGAATGGCTCCCGTTCCATCTGCGCCGCCGCATCTGGCGACACCCGCTCATCTCCCGGGGTTGCGCAACCACTCCCCAACAAACACACCGCCATCATAACCAGCCACTGGATCGGGCATCGGAAGCGGTTGGTAGTCAGTGCAGGGTACATGGCCAATCGAACGGGAGGTGGGTAGCGGCGATTCATCCCTTCGAAGGACGGTCGGAACCACGCTCTAAGTTAGGATACGAGCCACGGCAGGGATGGCAAGGAGATAGTGGAGCCGGGCACCAGCCCAAGCGTCTCGAAGGAACCGGTGTGTGCCAGCGGCACCGACAAAGTTGACAGCGCCGCTCCGATTCCCGCTCTCGCTCGGACGCCAACCCTAACGCTCCATCAAGGTCCTCAAATACATCTCATCCTCTTCGAATAGCTTGGACAGATTCATGCTCTCCTCCTCTCTGATCTCCACCTTTTCAATTTCCTGCTCGCCGCAGCTCCACTCGCTGAGGAAAACCCCGGCGTCGCGGCAGACATTGTGCAATTCGGCCACAGCTTCCGGGGGACATTTGCTGGTGGTGATGACGACACGTCCTATCTTGTGCTGCTCGATCAGGCGGGGCACCTCTCCACGGTTCCCCAGAACCCTGTGTCCGTAGACGCGGCGACCCCGCATGTTGGGATCGTCATCTACCAGCCCCACCACTTGCCGGTGCGAATCGAGAGATTCCCCCAAGTCATGCAGGAAGAGCATACACCGCGCACCCGCTCCGTAGAGCAGCAACTTCTCCGCATGCACGTCGGATCCGAAGGACTTGAAGTGATGCATCCGAGCCATCAGTTCCCTCGTTCCACGAAAGGTGACCCGCACCCCGGTCAGGAGGAACTGCGCCAGCAGGGCAAAGAGCACGGTGTGGACCAGCATTTCCTGGCTCATGACCCCTTGGCTGACCACATCGATCACCAGACTGGCCAGCGCCCCCACTGCAATGGCCAGACCCAGGTACAGGTAGTCCACCACCTGGGCTCGTGACCAGACCCGGCTGTAGACCCCGAACAGCCCCATGGCGAGAAAAGTCGGGACGACCCATACCGGCAACATCTGTGGCACCGGCTGCAACAACTGATACTGGGCGTTTCCTTCCCACACCTCAAAACCCGTCAGGCCCCAGGTCCCGATCAGCGCCAGCACCAGGCACCCCACGTCCACCGCGATGTAGAGGATGGCCACCATCTGTCGGCGAGCCGGTCTCTGGTTCGCGTACAGAATCGCCCGTCCGGTGTCCCACATCTCCACCTGGGCCAGGTGGCGGAAGACCAGGTAGGACCAGGCCATGAACCCGACAATATAGATCGCCGTGGCCCGGGTCTGAAACATCACCGACAGTAGCCCTACGAGAACCAGCGCGCCGTTGATCAGATAGAGCACGATGGCGACCTCATGCTGCTTCAAACCCTTCTGCAGGAAGCGGTGGTGAAGATGCTCCGCGTCGGCGGTCATCACGCCTCCCGGCCGATTTGTCAGGGCATACGCCCGGGGCCAGAGCATCCGCAGCGACCGGCGCCAGATGGCGAGCAGCGTGTCGAAAATCGGCACGCCCATGGCCAGGATCGGCACCCCCAGCGCGGCCAGGAAGGTCTGCTTGGACGAGGTGGACAATGAGATTGCGCCGAGAGCAAAACCAAGAAACATGCTCCCGGTGTCTCCGAGAAAGACCGAGGCGGGATGAAAGTTATAGCGAAGAAACGCGGCGCAGGCTCCGGCCAGCATCATCAGGACCATGGCATCGCCGGACACGCCCTGCAGAATCAGAACTCCTGCCAGTCCCATCAGCGTGATCGTGGCCAGCCCGGTGGCCAGGCCATCCAGACCGTCAATCAGGTTGAATGCATTGGTCAAGGCCAGGAGCCAGAATACCGTCAGCCCGTATTCCAGTACCAGGGGCAGTTCATACCCTGCAATACCGCCGATCCTCGCACCGCCGACGAAGAGGATGGAAGAGGCCGCGACCTGGCCCAATAGCTTGGTAAGGGGTCGGATCGAGGCGTAGTCGTCCGCAAACCCCACGCAAGCCAGCAATACCGATGCCGCCAGAAACCAGCGCCACCACGCCGGGTTCAATGCCGAGGTAAAGACGGTCCAGCCGCAGGCCATGGCCAGCAGATACGCGAGATGGAATCCCGCCAGAATGGCCAGCCCCCCGCCCCTGGGGGTCGGTAGCTTATGGACACGTCGATGGTCGGGAAGATCCATCATTCCCAACGCGATCGCCCGACTGCGCACCAACGGTGTCAGCAGGTAGGTAACCAGGAAAGCGGACGTAAAGACCACGAGATACGTCCCCAGATCGATGGATGAGATAGCGCCCAAAATATTCACCTAAATAAAATAGCTCAACAAGACTCGTCTTCCGCTCCGCCCAAAGCCTTACAACCCATCACAATCTGCATATCCTCTGATTTATTCCGGTCGTGTCGAAGCACGTCCTGTGCCATGGGATACGTAGTTCGGCGCGAGCCGCCGCGTGTTGAATGCCTGCCAGATCCAAGCTCATGCACCGCTGCCCCCGCGTCCTCCAGAATTCAACTGGTTCTCAAAATAATGCTCGGGCAAATGAGACGATTCGAACTGCTCACTAACCCGACGCGCCGCCAACTTGTATGCATGCACCTTGTCCGGGTCGTTCACGAGGTCGTTAATCCGCTTGCAGATATCCGTCGCATCCACCTCCGCATAGGTGGCGCTGGTTTCCGAAAAATACTCGGACACGCCCACTTCCTTGCTGATCAACAACGCCGTGTAGCAATAGGCAGCCTCAACGACCGCAATGGCAAAGTTTTCAGACTCCGAACACAGAACGAAGATGTCTGCCGTCTGATACGCCGACACCAGGGCCGGACCCTCCAGAAGGCCCACATATTCGATGGGCAGACCCATCTGTTCCTCCGTATACGAGGTTTCGTCCCACAGTCCCTCGTCGTCCGAGCCAACGACCCTGAACGTCAGCCTTGCTTTGGTCTCGGCCGGCAGCATCTTCAAGGCTTCCACGACCAGGTCGATGCGCTTCTTGCGCGTGATTCGTCCAATGAAGGCCAGCACCATTCTGTCCCCCGGCAACCATTTGCGCGGAACCGTGAGCCCCTCGTCGAATCTCCGTAAATCGAAACACAACGGGAAGATAACGGGCTTCATGACGGCCTGCGTTGCCTGCTGGGTATCGTGCAATTCCTTCTCAGCCGTGAAATGAACCCTGTACGCCCTCTCCAGACTCGGCTTTAGAAACCAGCGAATCACAAATCTCTTCGGCTTTGTTGTCTTCAACGCAATCAGGCGGGGAATCAGCATGCCGTGGGGGGTGATCACATACCGGACCGAAAAGATTCGACAAAGCGGGGGACCGAGAACGGTCAGCAGGTTCCACACACCGCCAAACCAGACAAGGTCGATCTCCTTTCCCCTTCTCGCCAACTCAACCAACAGCCGAAACAGGGCCCCGAGCGCGAATCCGTGCGCTTTATCTCCGATCACCGAGAAGTATCGCACCTCATGACGGTCGGAGAGAATCTTGTGATGCCCCTCTTGTCGCTTCTCCCGACATGTCAAGACGGTGACCGTGTGACCTTCCCGCACCAGCGCTTTGTCCAGCTCGTAGTCTGCGACCGCCGAGCCTCCGAAGGTCATATAGGGGAAATAGACGGGGCACACTCGAATGACCTTCAAAGCGACCTCCTCTGTTGTGGTGCGCTTTGCACGCCTTCCATCAGAAGCGAATGTCCCGCATAGGGTTCCTGTCCTTGTTCGTATTCCGTGTCTTCTTCAGCGCGGGGCGAGATCAACAGCAAGATCAGGGCAACCAGACAAGGCACCATGAGCCCATTGAAAAACATGACCTTAATCACATTGATCATTCCTTCCCGAAAGAAGAGCGCGATCATGATCGGTAAGGCGGAAAAATAGGTGGCCGCATAGAAGTTCGAATGCCGGGCCTTCGTACGCAAGAAGCCCAGGTAGAATCCGATGCCCGCGATATACAGCGGGTAATAGATGCCGAAATTCGAGTATAAGCTGACCTGCAAAGCCCTGGCGCCGAACGGCGAGACAATGTTCGGGTTAGCGGTTAACTCCCGGATGACCTCAAGCTTCTCCGGGTAAATGACAGACGGGACGAAGTGGATGAGGGATGCATAGAGATCCACTGGAACCCCTTCCACGGGACGACCGCCTGACAGCTCCAGGAAGAGGGAGCCGGAAACGGAGGTAAAAAGCGGCTCGGCAAAAAAGATGGCCATTAAGGCATCGAAGCTGAACTCTCGTCCGCCTTCTCGGAGGATACCAACCCCAACCATCAGCACCAGAAAGCCCGTCGCGAAGCCATAGAACCGTGGACTCCTCAACAAATCCCTGTTTCTCGACACCAAACCAAGGACCAACGCCATGGTACTCAGAACGAAGTACATGCGGGACCCCAGCCCCAACAACAGCAGGGAACAGAATGCAAACAACGATAGGAAGAGGAGACGAACCAGGCGCTGCGGGAAGTAGTTCAGAAACCATACGGACAGGAACGCACTGGTGGATAGTGGTCCGAGAATCCCCATGTCGTAGGTTGTATAGCCCGTAAACCAGGCAGCCCCCGCGGCATGCGCGGTCCACGCAAAGTAGAGAACCAGCAGGGCGAAACTGGCGGCGACCGACAGCGCGTAGCCTGTCTGAAAAGAGCCGCAGTCCAGAACGCTTTCCCTGGGCCTTGTGCAGGCCTTGGCCAGCCAATGGCCAAGCAAGAACGACGCAACGATAACCAGCACGTCGAGAAAATAGGTGGCGTTGAAGTAGTCCGGGTCGATGTACCGCTTGGCGACACTCAATAGATCGTTGTCTTCGGCCAGATACTTCAAGACAAATGCCGGAGCGAGGAGATAGTAGACGACGCCAAACCCAAAGACGGGCAGGCTGCTCGGAACCCACCGTTCCTTCTGTTGCGGCAGTGGGGCGGCCATCGAATCGATTTCGCTGTCTGGGTACATTTCAAGCACCACGAAGTGACTTCGGCGTGTATATTCTGAGGTTTACGGCTGCCATGCGGGCGAAAAGCGTGAACGTCTGCCTATAGCCGTTCTCGATCTCTTGCTTTCTGGCGATGCGCAGCAGAGATCGTGCATGGGTCAGCAGCGACCTCCAACTCTTCACATAGCCGCCCGTGCTATACTCGATCAGCGGCTCCGGCAGATTGGCATAGTGGCAGCCGGCCGACAGCCCGCGCAACCATAGCTCTTTATCCTCTGCGTTCGGGTAACCTGGGTCATACAGCCCTACCTTGTCAAAGAAGCTCCGCCGAATCATCACCGACGGATGAAAAAACTGGATTTTGAGAAAGGGCAGGTTCTTCAGCTCGGCATGCGTCGTCGGGTGCATGAAGACGCTCACTCGCTGGCCGGTCTCGTCCAGCAGATAGGCGGCCGTTCCCAGCACATCCGTTTCGTTATGCTCCTGCATATACGCAACTTGTCTCTCGAGCCGCTGCGGGAGATTGATGTCATCATCGTCGGCCCTGGCAATCAGGTCGGCGCGGGCCAGACCAATGCCCTTGTTCAGGCTGGCCGACAGCTCAAGGTTGCTTTCATTTCGAAAAAGGCGGATGCGCGGGTCCCTGGCGGCATAACCTTGAACCACATTGGCTGTGGCGTCCGTAGAACCGTCATCGATGACAATCAGCTCCCAGTCGGTGAAGGTTTGCTCGATGATGCTGTCGAGGGCTCTGCCAATCGTCCCCTCTCCATTATACGCTGCCATGACGATGGAGACCGCTGGCACCGGTGCATCTGCCCATTTGTCATTCATGATAGATGGCAAATCCTTTTCAGCTCCGACATCATGACCTTCGCCGAGGCGGGGTCGATCTCGTGCGCGGTCACATCGACGCGAGATGGGTTTCCGGGTTGCGATGCCCGCAGCAGCGTGCCAAGGGCGCGAAGCGCATCCTCGTCTGTCGCCCCTGCCAACTTGTCGGGATCGGACAATAGCCGCTGGAGCTCGGGTAGACTATTCGGCTTATAGATGCCGGCAAAACAATCGAAGTAGATGGATCCCAGCACAATCGCCGGGATCCCATAGATCAAGGCTTCCAGCGCCACGGTCCCGGTCAAGGTGACGACGACGGAGGCATGGGTAATCAACTGATGAGAATCTTCGTGGGTGTTGGCAATCGTCAATCCCGGCATATGTGCGAGCTCGCTGTACAGTTCCGACGACCTGTATCCGAGCATCGGGGAATGTTCCTTGACAACCAGACCCATGTCTGCGGGCAACGACGCCAGAATACTTCGCAGTGTCTGCGCCTGGTCCTGGTAATCGAAGGCCATGCCTTCGACCGTGACTTCCGGCTGCACATGGAGAAAGTACACCGCGTATTTCTTCTTCCGGATCTCGTCGAATGGTGTGTGGTGCTGAAAGAGGTAGCGCTTCGCCTCAAGGCCCCTCCGGTATCTGCGGTATTTTGCGACCGGAAGGAATACCCTGCGCGGCAGCACCTTCGGATTTCTTGTATAGGTCCGCGCCTGGCTTCCCAACCAGCTACCCGGCCCTGAAAACATCCGCATGGCCAAAAGCCGCTTCAAAAATCCGGGCGCCCCTCTTGCGTGCTCTGTCTGCAAATAGGCCGGCTTGGTTCGCTCGGCTCTCACCTTCTGCAGCCTTTCGGCAACCTGCTCCCGTTCCGCGCCCTCCATGGGTCGCTCCATCATTTCGCGGTAGGCCTCCCGTGCCTCCTGCCAGTCGTAGCCGATCCCCGTTTCGAGATAGAGGCGACCCGGCCAGAAGCGCACGGACATAAATCCGCCTGCCGGTATCCCCTGCTCACGCGCCAGACGCCATGCCATGCGCGTGGGCGCAAAGCTCGTCTCGACAAACATGAAATCCGGGCCGAACGCGCGAATCTCCTCCTCGAGTCGCCTGGCGATCAGATACATAAAGGCTTTTGTTCGTGCGCTGTTCCAAACGACAGGAACACTCTTTCTGTCCACGTTCGCGAGCGGCTGCGCCACGAAAAAGCGGTCCACCAGGATATCCCGGTTCACAAAGGTCGACCCGATGCGCTCTTCCAACTCTTTCAGCGCGACACAGGCGATTGAAGGCTCCTTTTCCGCCGCATCGAGCTCCGACTGCTCCGGTAGAATGTCCTTCACCACATCGAATGCGCCGACTTCCCGCCCAAGCTCGTATTCTTCCTGCCCCATCGTCAAGAAGACCGACTGCACAGACTCCACTTGCTGCAGCGCGTTGATGTACTCCGCGTACTCTCGTATTTGACCAAGATGACAGAACAGCAGAATTTTCATGGAGCGGGGACCACCGGTTCTTCAAAGGGGGCAAAGACACACTCCTTGCAGAGCACCCACCCGGTGCCGCGCTGACGTAAGCTTCTAATCCTGGCCAGCAAATCCGTTTCGCGCCTGCAAACGAGCATCATGATGGGGTCTGAAGAGCTGGGTTCATATAATGGGGCGGGCCGATGCAGCCAACACCAATGTGTCGGGAGGGAAGATACCCGGCCTGGTTCGGTCGCGCAACAATAAAGCGCAATTATTTTTATTGTAGACAAAGGAAAAACGAGCTAAGTTGGTGAAAGTGCGCACAATAAATCCAATTTATTTTTCAAAGAAAGCGCGGGGGCTCTTGCCTGAATGGCATGAGGACGAGGGTGTTTCGGGTTGCCCGGGGGGCGAAAATGCCTTGCGGCGCCCCTGCAAACAGCCCGGAGACATCACGCCTCCATCTCTTCCCTCCCCTGATACGCCATGCGAGCAGGGGGAGCGGCTGGGCCATTGCCCGCCAGGCTTGTGCGGGCCGTCTTATGCGGATACCTTTGCGGACGTTGTCCTTCAGCGCAGGGGGGAGACGATGACCAAACCAATGAGCCGCGTTAGGGCGGGAGCCGGGGCTCTCGAACTCACGCAGAGGGTCGCGCAACCGTTATTGCATTCCGCGCAAGGGTCGTCGGCTCGGTTCCTGCTGCATCCCGGCAAGCCTTCATGAAGATTTCCGTCATCACCGCAACGTGGAACTGCGCCGACACCATTGGCGATTGTCTGGCCTCGGTCGCCGGGCAGTCCTACCCGGACCGCGAGCATATCGTCATCGACGGCGCCAGTCCCGACGGCACCCTGTCGGTACTGGAGGCGCATCGCGCCCAACTTGCGGTGCTGGTCAGCGAACCGGACCAAGGCATTTACGACGCCCTGAACAAGGGGCTCTCGCGGGCCAGCGGGGAGGTCGTGGGCCTGCTGCATGCCGACGATCTCTACGCCGACGCAGACGTCCTGGCGCGCATCGCCGCGGCCTTCGCCGATCCGGCGGTCGATGCGGTCTATGGCGACTTGGTGTATGTCAGCCAGAAGAATACAGACCGGGTCATCCGCCACTGGCGCTCGGGCGAGTATCGTCCCGCACGGCTGCGCCGGGGCTGGATGCCACCCCATCCCACCCTCTATCTGCGCCGCTCGCTGTACGAGCGTCATGGGAACTTTGACCTGCAGTACCGGATCGCTGCCGACTACGATCTGATCCTGCGGCTGCTGAGTCGGATCGAGGGACGCATCGTCTATCTGCCAGAGGTGCTGGTGCGTATGCGCCTGGGCGGGACCAGCAACCGTTCGTTGCGCCACATCCTGCGCAAGTCATCGGAAGATTATCGCGCGTTGCGGGCCAATCGCATGGGGGGGCTCGCCGCGTTGGCCTGGAAGAATCTGTCTAAAGCGCCCCAATTTTTTCGGAAAGCCTAACGGTCCAGAACCAGAGGAGGAAATTGCATGAGCAAAACTGCACTGATCACCGGCGTCACCGGGCAGGACGGCGCCTATCTCGCCGAACTCTTGTTAGAGAAGGGGTACACGGTCCACGGCATCAAACGCCGCGCCTCGTTGCTCAACACAGCCCGCGTCGACGCGCTCTACGAGGACCCGCACGAGGCCGACCCCCGCTTTATTCTCCACTACGGCGACCTCACCGACGCCACCAACCTGATCCGCATCATCCAGCAGGTCCAGCCCGACGAACTCTATAACCTCGCGGCGCAAAGCCACGTCCAGGTCTCGTTCGAGACCCCCGAATACACCGCCAACAGCGACGCGCTCGGCACGCTCCGGCTCCTGGAAGGCCTGCGCATTCTCGGCCTGGAGCAGAAGACCCGCTTCTACCAGGCGTCCACCAGCGAGATGTACGGACTGGTCCGGGAAACGCCGCAGTCCGAAACCACCCCCTTTTACCCGCGCAGCCCCTACGGCGCCGCCAAGGTCTATGCCTACTGGGTCACCATCAATTATCGGGAAGCCTACGGGTTACACGCCAGCAACGGCATCCTGTTCAACCACGAATCGCCGATTCGCGGCGAAACCTTCGTCACCCGCAAGATCACCCGCGCCGTCGCCCGAATTCACCTCGGCGTGCAGCAGACCCTTTACCTGGGCAACCTCGATTCTAAGCGGGACTGGGGCCACGCGCGGGATTACGTGGACGCCATGTGGCGAATCCTGCAACAGGACCAGCCCGACGACTACGTCATCGCCACCGGCGAGACCCATACCGTGCGCGAGTTCGTCGAGCGTGCCTTTGGAGAGCTGAACTACAAGATCGAATGGAGCGGAACCGGCGTCGAGGAAATCGGCCGCGACGTCAATTCGGGCCGGGTACTGGTGCGCGTCGATCCCCGCTACTTCCGGCCAACCGAGGTCGATCTCCTGCTCGGCGATCCCACCAAGGCCAAGAACGTCCTGGGTTGGGAACCGCAGGTGAGCTTCCCGGACCTGATCAAAACCATGATTGAGGGCGATCTTCAGGAAGCCCAGCGCGAACAAGTGTGTCAGGATCACGGGTTCGAGGTGCATCGGCCGCAGGGATGAGACGCGAGGCGAACCGCTGGCGAATTTACGATTCAAGATAGAGGGGAAACGAAAAATGGCGATCGATCACAATGCCAAAATCTATGTCGCCGGCCATCTTGGGCTGGTCGGCTCCGCCCTGCTGCGCACCCTGCGTGCCCAGGGCTACACGAACCTGGTGCTGCGCACCCGTGCCGAGCTCGATCTGCTCGATCAGGCCGCCACCGCCCGGTTCTTCGCCGAGGCACGCCCCGATGTTGTCTTCCTGGCCGCCGCCAAAGTGGGAGGCATTCACGCGAATAACGTTTATCGCGCCGAGTTCATCTACGAAAACCTGATGGTCCAGGCCAATGTCTTCCAACAGGCCTACCTCGCCGGCGTCCGGCGCCTGATCTTTCTCGGCAGCTCCTGCATCTACCCGCAGTTGGCCCCCCAGCCGATCCGGGAGGACGCCCTGCTGACCGGGCCGCTGGAGCCGACGAACGCGCCCTACGCCATCGCCAAGATCGCCGGTGTAGAAATGTGCGACGCTTACAACCGCCAATACGGCACGGCCTTCGTCCCGGTCATGCCGACGAATCTGTACGGGATCGGCGACAACTTCGATCTACAGAACTCCCACGTCCTCCCCGCGCTCATCCGCAAGTTCCACCTCGCCAAACTCGCCAAGGCCCAGGACTGGACCGGCATCGCCCGCGACGCCGCCCGCTTCGGACCGATTCCCCAGGATATTCAAGAAACGCTTGGGATCCCCCCGCATCCGCCGACCTCGCCGCGGGTCGTGTTGTGGGGCACCGGCACGCCCCGGCGCGAGTTCCTGCACGTCGACGATATGGCCGCGGCCTGTGTCCATGTCGGCTTGCACACCGACTCCACCGCCCTCGTCAACATCGGCCTTGGGGCGGATGTCACCATTCGCGAGTTGGCCGAACAGATCGCGCGGGTGGTCGGTTATGACGGCGAGCTCGAGTTTGACTCGACCAAACCCGACGGCACCCCGCAGAAGCTGCTCGACGTCTCCCGGCTCGCCGACCTGGGCTGGCGGGCGAGTATCGATCTGGTGACCGGCCTTGAAACCACCTATGCGTGGTATCAACAACAAAGCGCCGAATCGGAAGCGTCTGAATAAAAGAAAAAGGCCGCCCGAAGCGGGCGGCCTTTTGAAGAATGGCTGATGCGTTGTGACCTACCTGCGGCGCCGGAGACCCTTCACGCCCAGCAGGCCAAGACCGAGCAGTGCGAGAGACGTCGGCTCCGGCACAGCGAAGATGCTGTCGAAATACATCACCCCCGACGAGGCGGCATTCACATTCAGCAAGTAAAAGTTGACCGTCGCGGTATTGGCAGGAGCAATGCCTTGAACCTCCCCGAAAATCCAGGTCTGCGCGGGGCTGCTGCTGTTCAGCTCCACCGACTCAATTCCGGGGAATGCGTTATTGACCGTGCCGAGTTGTGGGCGGGACAAGGTCCGTACCACCGGCATTCCTGAACACCATTTTCAATATGCCGAATGATG
>SLOV01000170.1 GCA_007132345.1 Kiritimatiellia bacterium | reverse complement strand
CGAACGGACGCCAGCAACTGGACGAATTCCTCCTGACCGTGGAAGGCCACTTCAACTTCGATCTCCTCAGCGAACTCGGTTTCGATGTCGAGTTGCACGTCGGCGATCCCACGCAGATCGGACTGCCCGATCCGGTCGGCCTCACCACCTTCCGCTCCAGCGACGACGTCTTCAGCTTCACCATGATCTTCGAAGATGGCGCGCTGCGGCCCTTCGAAGTGCCGACCCTCACCCTGGGTATCGATCAACTCAGCGTCGCCGACACCATCTTCAGCGGACAGTTGACCATCGGCGCCATCGTCGGAGGCGTCTTCACCGGAGCGGTGGCGGGCGAGCTGCGCGTCGTGGCCAGCCCGGATCATCCCGTCGATGCCAGCGTGGCCCTCTCCGGCACGCTCCTCTTCACCGCCGATGGCGCGCTGCTCCAGGCCTCCGGCCTTTTGGAAGGCGGAGTCGGCGAAGGGCCAGGCGCGGAAATCGGCTTCACGCTGCGTATCCAAACCACGCGCACCGAAGCAGCGCCGTTCCTCCTCTTCGCCGTCGATCTCACACTCGACTCGATCTCCATCACCGACGTGGAGTTTGAAATCGAGGGGCTGATCCGCGTAACGGCGCGCAACATCACCTTCTTCGTCAATCCAGCCCCGGACGGCACCGTGGCCCAGTCGAACGAGGTCGAAATCGTTTTCCTCGCCATGCCCGACTGGGCGCCCATCACGATCGGCAGCATCGCACTCTTCCGCGACGGCGCAAACATCGACGGCTTCCTGATCCAGGATGTGGTGGTCGCCATCGACGGCTCGCTGGTCAACGGCGCGCAGACGTTGGTCATCTTTGTGAATCCGCGGGTCATCATCGACCTGCTCCAGTTCCGCGGCGGCGAATTGACCGGGGGGATCGCCGCCGCGGCTGACCGGATGATCGTGCTGCCCGGCCACGAGCCGCTGCTCACGCTGACCGCCGATGACGTGGACGGCGCCTTCAATCTGGAAACGGGCGCGCTCACCCTCAACGCCGACTCGTTCGTCGTCACGATCTCGAACCTGCTCGAACTCACGGGCCAAGGACTGACCCTTCAACACGATCCCACCGACCTCAATCCCTCGGCCGTGCTCGCGACCATCGCGTCCGCCCGCGTAGCCATCCCCGAATTCGTCGACTTCGGCGAGGTGGCCCTCGAAAACATCGTCATCCGCCGCGACGGACTCTTTATCGCTGCCGCCGACCTGCTGGTCGCGACGCCGATCCGCGGCCCGCCCTTATATGAAGTCACAGGTCTGCGTCTCGGCATCGAGAATCTCAACGTCGATCTGAGTGCCGGGACCGTTTCCGCCGCCGCTTTCGTCGTCGAAGCGGAAACCCTCGTCTTCTTCCCCGACCTTCTCCCCGGCGGCCTCGCCTCCGCCCTCCCGCACGACGGCGCGCCCGGCCTCCGCGCCACCCTTCAAGCGGACGGCACCCTCCACTGGCTGACCGGCCGCCTCACCGCCAACGTGGCCGACCTCTTCCTCGTCGAACTGTTCGGCACCGAACTCCTGATCGGCCCGGACGCCGATGCTCCGCTCCTCACCGTGCCCGTAGCCGTGGTCCGCCTCGCCGCGTTCGATGTCGACGTGCAGCTCAACGACTTCGAGCTTCGCCGCGACGGCGCCTTCACCCTCTCGAGCGCGCTGCTCCTGCTCGAAGGGCTTACCGCCGCACTCGGCATTGCGGAAGTGCTGCCGTTCACCATCGTCTCCGTACTCATCGAGTTCACCGGGCCGGTCGACGCGCGCGGCCAGCGCGATCTAAGCCAGTTCGACGTGACCGTGACCGGCCGCTTCGAGTTCGGCGCCATGTCCTTCCTTCCCTTCACACCGATCCTGCGTGTGGGGCCGGACGCCTTTTCGAGTGGAGCGAATAACGACTTCTCCTTCTCCGTGCGCGTGCAGGACGGCGCAATCACGCCGCTGGATATCGGGCCCATCGAAATCGGGTTTGCCGACTTCGATGTCGGCTCGCTCTCCTTCGGCGGCACGATCCTGCTCGGCGGTTATGCCAATGGACTCTTCGTTCCCACCGTCGGCGGCTCGCTCTCCTTCGGCGCCGATTTCGGAAACCTGGAAGTGACGTTGATCGGCTCGCTGGTGGATGCGCGATACGAAATCAGCGCCGCGTTCAGCGCCAGCTTCACCCTGGACGGAACGATCGACGTCACCGACGCGTCCATGCAGTTCGACTTCGTCTTCCGCCTCGATGCCGATGGCAACATCCGCATCGATTCGCTCTCGCTCACCGGCCTGAGCGTGGCCCGTATCGAAATCCGGTTTGGTGACCTGTTCGTCTTCGTCGCCACCGAGGCCACGCTCGATTTCGATCCCGGCCCCGACGGCTTCCTCGCCACGTTCGGCTCGCTATCCGTCACCTTCCCCGGCCTCGACGGATTGAGCGGCACGGCAAGCAACTTCGCGATCCGCCCGGACTTCGGTTTCGCTCCTCTGGCGGGCTTCACCGTATCGCTCACCCCGCCGGGCCCGGCACTGTTCGGATTCCCGGACTGGTTCCCCGTCACACTCACCAATATCGAATTGGAATTCGAGGATCTCGCCAACGACCCGCTCAACGTCGCCATCACCTTCTCCGTCACGATCAATGCGGAGGACTTCTTCCTGCCGATCAGCGGGTTTGTTGAAAACCTCACCATCGACATCGGACTCCTACGCGCCGGTCAGTTCCCTGTCACGAATCTGGATGCGTTTGTCATCGAGTTCGGACCCATCGGCTTCGGCGGCTTCGATCTGGGCGGCACCCTGGCCCTCGGTCTTGCCGCGCTCGATGCGGATGGCAACCTGCTCGACGGCACCGACCCCGACGTGGCGCAGCGTGTCCTCTTCGGCTTCATTGAAGGAACCATTGCGGTGCCTGCGCTCGGCGGCATCTCTATTCGCATCGGCCTCTCCGAAGTCGGGCCGCTCGTGATCTTCGTCAGCTCCGATATCCCGATCCTGCTCGAACCGCAGTCGGGCCTCACGCTCTTCGGCCTGCGTGGCGGAGTCAGTTTTGGCGGCACGTTCCCGTCCATCATCGACCCGGTCACCGATCTGCCCGACCCCGATCTCCTGCGCGGTCCCGGCTTTGCACCGGCCGGCGATCTGACCGTGGAGCAATGGCTGCAGCGCCTGCGCGAACAGATTTCCGTCATCGTGCGTAGCGGTGCGCAACCGGGCCAGGTCAGCTTCCTCGATGCGCTCAACGCGCCAATGATCATCGAAGTCGGCGCGACGCTCGGCTCTTCCTTCCTCCCCGGGCTTACGGGTTCGGTCGATATTCTCATCAGCACGGAAGGCGCGGTGCTGATGTCCGGCAGCCTCGATTACTTCCTCGCAGGCGCTATGCCCACGCCGGTCACGCTGGCCCGGGCCCGACTCTTCTTCGACATGCGTGAGATCATCACGCCGCCGGTCGACCGCGAAGGCCGCGTCATTATCGCCGCCCTGCTCGACGTGCCCGGCGAGCCCGCCATCATGACGATGTCCGGCTTCCTCACCTTCGAGATCATCCGCGACGCCGCAGGCGAAGCGATCGGCTTCAAGATGATCATGAACGGGCGCGTGGAAGTGAACCTCGCCATCGATCGCCTGCTTATTGCCGGTCAGGCCACGATCTCCGTCACCACCACCTTCATGGAGTTCGATGTGAACGGCCTCATCAGCGTGCCGTTCCTCGGCGAGCTGGAAATGGCCGGGCTCATGATCTTCCAGTACGAGCCCGCGGAACTCTGGGGCGCGCTGTCCGTCAAGGTCGCCGGCAACCCCGTGTTGGCCCTGCTGGGCATCGAGTTGCAGGCCGAATCGACGCTCCTCTTCAATACCTCCGGCGTGGACCGGGATCTCTCCCTCTTCTTCTTCGACTTTGTCGCCAACGAGAAGAAGCCCGATCCGGTTCTGCTCACGCTGCCCGCCAACAGCTTCGCCCTCTACGCCCTCGGCGAGCTGCATTTCAGCCTCCTCTACTTCGACCTCGATTCGCCGACGCCCCTCGAGCCGCAATACGAACACGTGCTCAGCATGCGCGGCTACTTCGCCATCGAGTTCAACGTCGAGGCCACCGTCCCCGAGCCGGTCTTCAGCCTCACCGTCTTTGCCGTCGCCGAGGTCTACTTCGGCGGCCGCCCCGGCGAGGGCCCCGATCCGCTCCTCAGCTTCAATGCCGCCGGCTTCCTCTACATCGACCAGACCGGCATCGCCGCCCTCGTCCAGATGTCGTTGCGCACCAATCTGCCCGTTGAGTGGCAGACCGAAATCTCCGGCGATCTGCTCCTCGTCATGAACACCACCGGCCGGGACATCAACTATCTGTTGCCCACCGACAACCCGAGCCTGCCCTTCGAACTGCCCGAATTCATCAACGACCTCTTTGCGCTCGGCCTGCGCCTGCCCGACAGCCTGATCCTCATCGGCGCGGACGGCGGCCGCTCCGTACACGTGCCGCGCGGCCCGCCCGGCAGCGCTGATCCCGCCGCCTATATCCTCGTCGACATCGACGGTCGCCTGCAACTGCCCGGCCTCCTGCTCGAAGGCAGCTTCTTCCTCCTCGCCTCCATCTCCGGCACGGAACTCCGCTTCACCCTCTCCGTCGATGCCCTGCTCGATATCGGCTTCGGCGAGGCGCCCGACCGCGTGCAGTTCCTGCTCCTGCGCGCCCGCGGCGGCATCGACGTCAGCCGCGATGGCCTGGTCGCCCTGCTCGAACTCGAGTTCGTCGGCGGCTCCACCGACCCGGACGGCGGCTTCGGCGCCTCCGAAACCTATCGACTCGTCCTGAACACCACCGGCCTCGCCGTCCCGACACTCGGCGGCCTCGTCGTGAACCTGCCCGCAGGCCGCTATGCGCGCGTCGAGGTTGAAGGTGTGTTGCAGCTCCTCAGTCTGCGCCTCGACGGACGCTTCAGCCTCGAAATCGCCGATACCGCCGTCTCGATCTTCGCCGATGCCGGCCTCAAGCTGGGCGATCCCACCGCACCGCTGCTGGCCTTCCGCGCCACGGGATTCCTCACCGTGCGCGTCGAAGGCATTGCCGCGCTGCTCGAACTCACGCTCGAAACCAACTTCCCCGCCAGCACCGGCATCGTGTTCGATGCCCGCTTCCTGCTGCTCGTCAACACCAGCGGCACCACCATCACCTACGACATTCTAGGCGGCGCGCTTGATGACCTCGACCCGCGCTTCGTCCTGCAGCGGCCCGACGGCACGCTCGCCATCACCCTGCCCGGCACCGCGCCGGGCGCCACCGCCGCGGGTGCCTATGCCCTGGTCGAAGCGGAAGGCCAACTCGGCCTCGGCGACTTCTTCATCGAGGGCTCCTTTGCCCTCACCCTGTCCGGAACCCTGATCCGCGCCGCCGCGCGCGGCGCGCTGGTGCTGCCGGTCTTTGGCGACTTCACGCTCCGCTTCGACTTCGACCACGAACTCGAAATCCGCTTCGAAGGCATCGTGGACGTCTTCGAGGTCACACTCGACCTCGGCAACACGCCCGGTCCCACGCCGATCGTCTTCGAGACCGTCTTCTCGCTGGAAGTCAACACCTCCTCCCGCGCCTACACCACGACGGACGCCGACAGCCCGTTCCTGCGGATACAGGTCAATGCGAACGGAACCCTGGCCCGCGACGCGTTCGGAAACTTCCTGCGCGCGCGCGTCGCCATGCCCGCGCAGACCGTGCGTCTCTTCGCGGCCGGCACGCTGCTGCTCTCCGATACCGACGCCCGCGACGTCGACGCCAACAACCGTGTCGAGCTTACCGGCGGCTTCGAGATGGTCCTGGGCGAATTCCAGTTCCGCGTCGGCGCCGGCCCGATTCAGACGGCGCGCGGCCTTCAGATCACTGCCAACGGACGCCTCGCCATCACCCTCGACGGCACACCCGTCTTCGAGTTCCGCGCGCAGGGCGCCATGATGTGGAGCGAAGACGGCATCGCCGCCGCTTTCGGCCTGACCCTTCTCGTGCAGTCGTCGGGACCCAATCGCGTATTCATGGACGGCACCTTCAGCTTTGCTCTCAACACCTATTCGTTCGCCATCACCCAGATCGGGGCGCAGAACGTGGCCCTCGCGGCAGGCCCCTACTTGCGTATCGATGCCAGCGGCACGCTGCGCTTCTTCCAGGACGACAGCGAGCGCTTCACCTTCGAAGGTGGATTCAGCGTCCAGCTCGGCCGGTTCGGGGACGGCAGCTTCGGCATCATGCTCGGTGCCGAGGGCGAGCTGCTGCTGCGCTCCAGCACGGCCGGGCAACCCGACCTGTTCCGCATGGCGGCGTCCGGCGGCCTTGCACTCACCACCAGCGGCTTCGCTGCCTCCTTGACGCTGGGCATCGGCAATAGCGCGCAGTACGCCTTCGGCGGCCTGCAACTGACCGGCCGCTTCCGCTTCGAAGCCAACACCTACAACCGCCAAGTCGTCATCCCCACCAGCGCGACGACATCGATCACGATTCGTTCCGGCATCTTCTTGGAAATCGCCGTGGATGGCGGCACGCCTACGACCAATGCCGTGCTTGCCGTCGGCGACTTCACGATCAACGGACGCTTCACACTGACGGTCGGCGCCGTGGGCACCGTGCGCGGCCTGCGCTTCGAAGCCGCAGGCAGCATGATCCTGCCCGTCTTTGGCAACATGCAGGTGCATGTGGACCTCACGGTGGGGCCCACGGGGGTTGTGGCCTCGCTGCAACTCTCCGCGGCAAGCGCCAGCGGAACCAATGTCCTGTTTGTGGGCGTTCTCGTTTTGGAGATCAACACCACCGGAAGCCTGTCACCCAACACGGTTACCCGCTTCGGGTACAATTTCAGCACTGACACGGTGACTTTGTCCTCGGCCAGGCTCCCGGCCGGCATCCGCTTCTTCCTGGCGGGCCGGTTTGAGCTGCTGCAAAACAATGTCACCCAGTTCATCGCGCGCGGCACCTTTGAACTCACCATCGGCCAGGTGACCATCGGCACCGTGAACCTGGGCAACGGACTATTGGTGCAGGGTAGCGGACGCGTCCGCCTCCAGTATGGCAACACCACGCTGGCGGATTTCACCCTTCACAGCGGCACCTTTGCTCTGACCCCCGAGGGGGTCGTGGTGGATTTCGACCTCAGACTTGGAGCCAGCGCAAACGCGGTGATCGCCCCCGCCCTGAGCAGTGGGTTCGGATTCCGAATCTCCGCAAGTTTTGTGCTGCAGGTGAACACCACCGGCCGCGCGCTGCCCGCGCTGGGGTTCAACTCCACCGCCCGTTTTGTGCGGTTCCGGGCCAGCGGCGAGTTGGAACTGTTCGGTTCCACCCTCTCGAACGCCGGACGGTTCTTGATCACAGGCACGTTGTTCTTCAGTTTGTCCAACGCTCAGGTCGGCGGTTCCTCCGTTGCGTCACTTCAACTTGGCGTGGAAAACGCCACTTTGTTCCTGCGGGTTGGAACCCGAAACGTGTTCAACGCCAGTGTGACCGCCGCGCTCCACCTGGCCAGCAACGGCATCGCCGCGCGGTTTGTGCTGACCCTCAGCCAGTTCACGTTGCCCGGCAACTCGGTTCTTTCCGGACAGTTCCGTTTCGAGGTGAACACCCTGAACCAGCAGGTTGTGGTGGGCACAACCACCATTCAGAGCGGGCGTTATCTCCGGATCGAAGTTCTGGGGACGGGCGGAACCGGAAATGCCGTTTTGTTCCTGATGGGCGAACGTCTGGTCTTCCGCGGCTCCTTCTTCTTCGAGGTGGCCAGTAACGCCATTTCCTTCCGCTTCGACGCCAGCACCAGCCTTGCGGACATCAGCCTGGGCACGGGTTCCTTGTCGTCCATTGGTTCCTTCAGCCTGCTCGCCACCGGGGCCATGTCGGGCAGCATGAGGCTCACCGGTTCGAATCTTCGGTTCGGCCCCGCCAACGATCCCATCCTTCGCATGACCGGCGGAGGGATCTTCCTCGATCTGAACACCGCGACGGGTTCGTTTACCTTTGAACTCGCGGGTGCCAACGCATCAACTTCCGGCGCCACCAGCGCCGCCTCCTTCGATTTGCTCAATGGCCTTGCCACTGTGACCGGACGCGTCAAAGTGCAGATCGGTGTCACCAACCAGGGGGTGCGCTTCTTCCGCACCGAGGGCGACCTGACCGGAACCCTGTTCGGACTGGTCACCACCCGCCTCTCCGGCTTCGTTGATTTGCGCGGAGGCAACATCTCCTATGACCTCAAAGCCGATGTCAGCCTGCCCCGTCCCGGCCAGGCCACCAGTGTCAGCCTCACCCTTTTCGGAATTCCCCTGGTCACCGTGACCGCCTCGTTCAGCGCCTCCATGCGCCTCACCAACCAGGCGCCGCCCCTGCTGATGTCCGTGGTCCTAGACGGGTCGCTTTCCGTCCAGTTCCCCTTGGGCGATCCCATCCAACTGATCAACGCCAACGCCCGCCTGGAGATATTCACAGGCGGGTGGGTGCGGGTGGGGAACTATGCCTTCCGGCTCTCCAATCCGTTGGGAACCTTCACCGACAATCTTTCCAATGTCGGGGGCGGACCCGCGAGCCAAAGCTTCGTTTACCTCAGCTCCCCCAACACGGTGGTGAACGAAGGGGCGTTCAGCGGGCAGAATTCCGTTTTGGTCAATGTGGTGAGCCGCGCGCCTTCCGGTCAATCCGTGACCTACACGATCCGCATTGTGTCGGGAACCGCCAGCCGAGACCTGGATTTCCTGAGTCCCGCCGGAACTTGGACCCCCCGGACAATCAATGGCGTTCGGATGTTCGAGAGGTCTTTCACTGTGGTGGGCACCGGGGCCGACCTCGTCATTCCCATCGCGGTGCCCCTGGTTGGCGATGTCATACACACCGGGGATAGGTCGTTCTCCGTCCGCATCCATACCAGCAACCGGGATATCATTGTCCGGGAGATGAATTTCACCATCCGTGAAGACGATCCGCGGCCGCCAGACGGCGCCCTGGCCTGGTACACGTTCGACCAGTCGGGCACTGCATCTACCACCAGCCCGTCGCAAGTCAACGGCGTCTTTTCCAGTCTTACAAGCAGCGTCTCGCTGGTTTCCAATGGCAACCCGCTCTTTGCCGCCTCACGAAGCGTTGCGGGGAACGGGTCCACCACGTTCACCTTCACGATCAGTCCAAATTTCTCCGACCGAGAGGTCACGCTCAATGCCATCCAGTTCGACGCACGCTTTACGGCCAATGTCCGTACGGTTTCGTTCAGGGTGGAGTTGGTAAGTGGCGGTGTGGTCAGAACTCTCAGCACACTGGACGGAACCGTGGGAAGAAGGTACCAGACCGTTTCCTTCCCCGCGTCCTTCAGCTCCATGGAGCAGATCACGATCCGCATCATTGCCACCAGTAATTCCGCTGTCCGGCAATCGGTCCGCCTCGATAACGTCGCCTTCATCGGGACGGTCACTACTCGCTTAGTTCAAACAAGTCCTTCAACAGGAGGTTTGGGCTTTTTCGGTAATACCGGTGGCACGTTCAATAACCCTATCGAAGGAGCGAGGGTGTTTTGGGATGCCAACGGCAATGGGGTGTGGGACGTGGACGAACCGTACGGCTTCACCGACTCTTCCGGCTCCTTTGAGGTTCTCGTGGAGATCGACCGATTTGATCTCAACGGCAACGGGATTCTCGATGCGGAAGAAGGCCGCTGGCTCGCGATCGGCGGCTTCGATACCGTCAAGGGCACACCCAACCCGATCGTCTACGCCGCCTGGCCGAACTTCGGCAGCGGCCCGCTTCTCATCACGCCGCTCTCCACGCTGGTCGCCGCCGTCACGGAACTGACCGGCCTTCCCGTGCAGCAGGCGGAACTCCTGACCCGCGGCAGTCTGCTCCTCCCCGCCGACACCGCCGCCGCCAACTACGTGGCGGGTCTGCAGACCGGCGATCCGCGCGCCGTGCGGGAATACATCATCTCCGCCCAGCTCGCCGATGCCTACCACGTGCTCGGCGCCGCGTTGGAGGGCGCGGGTGCACCGGCGGAGCAGGCATACCAGGCCGTCATCCGCCAACTCGCCCTCTCCATCGCCGCCGCGGAAGGCGAATTCGATCTGGCAGACGCCGACCGGCTCGCGACGGTGCTCGAAAGCGCGGCCATCGACGTTGGCATTCTGCTCGACCCGGAGGTGATCGAAACCGTCGCCGCCCTTCTCGCGCAGAGCCAGCAGGACCTCGCTTCCGGCGAGGCGGCGCAGCCGGCCGATCTGCTCCTCGCCATCGCGCGGGTGCAGAAGGTCGCACAGACCACCCTGGCCACCGCCGCGCGCGATCTTGCCGCCGGTCTGATCACGGTCGAAGAGGTTGTGGCGGAGTACAGCGGCGATGCTCTCTGGGATCTCTATGCCCAGGCCATCGTGCAGGCCCCGGCCTGGAACCCGCCCGAGGCGCAGCCGGTCCTGGTCGCTGGTGTTCTCGACGGCCAGGCGATCTCTTTCATCTACACCTCGACCTGGTCCGAGAGTATTCTCACCGGGCAGGCCTCCCAGTACTATCAGTTCACCATCCTCGCGCCCGACGATCTCGTCATCACTCCCGAGCAACTCCAGATTTCTCTCTTCGGTCCGCTGCCCGTGGCGGGTCAGTGGGTCCTGCGCTCCGATGCGGACGGCTACACCTCCGACCTCGCGCAGATCGACGCCACGCAAGACGCACCCGTCTTTGCTGCCGCGCTGGCCCCGTCGCCGCTGACGGGATCCACGACCTACCGCATCTATGGCGCTGGCCTGGTCGACGATCAGGGTTTCTCGACCATCGAGAGCGTCGTCCTGTTCGGGGCTCCCCAGCCATTCATCAACGAGCCCGACTCGTTGTTCCCCGACGAGCCGATCGAGCCTCCGTTCCGCCCTGCTCCACCCGCGCCTCCGCTCCGCCCCGCGCCGGTACCACCTCCTCGCGATCTGGCCGTGCGCCCCGCGCCCCGCCGCGCTTCTCCGTTGGCGATCGAGCCCGTGCGCATCCTCGACTCGCGTCTCGCATTCCTCGACCCCATCGAAGTCTCGCTGCTTTCCGTCGACCCCGTCGCACTCTCCGACGATCTGGCCGTGCCCACACCACCCCGTTCCGACTGGGCCTATGCCTGGCGCCTCACCTCCGATCTCGACCGCGACTTCGACTACAGCTCTCTCGTCTCCTCCACCATCCCAACCCCCGTCGATGTCGATCTCCCATCCGAAGCCGAAGAAGAGATGGAACAACCCGAGCCCGCGGAATAGCGCATCTGCATACACCAATCCTTGCAACCGCCATGCTGTACCTGCACTTGCCGTAGCCGCACTTGCTAAAGTGTGGCCCCTTTCGCCCCACCACCGCACAGAACTCGTAGGACGGTTTTGCAACCCATCCATGCAGAATAGATCGGAACGCCCGCCATGCTGTAGCGGTCCACGGAGAAGGAACCGCGAATGTACGCAAAGGAACGCGAATGGCAGAGGGGCGGCGAGCTTGGCCGGACAATTCGTCTCTTCGCGCTTTATTGGCCTTTGTAGCCGCGCCGGCTACGGCGTGGAGAAGGAAGCTTGAACAACGCACTGAGGCCACGTTGTAGCCAACGCGGCTACGACTGGCATGTAGCCGCGCCGGCTACGGCGTGGATTGCGTCGAGCCCCGCGCAGAGGCTCCGCCTGACGTGTGTTGATCTATATCAGGGCGTGGCGTGCCAGCCTTGTTTCCGCCCGTAGGACGGGATCGCATCCCGTCCCCCACGGCCTATCGGCGACCCGGACGGGATGCGACCCCATCCGAATTCTGCCTGGCTCGAAAAAATCAACGCACGCTGAGGCGTAGGGGTTTCGGCTCCGCCGCAGCTACCGATGGAGATGTCAGGTTGCCGATATGGCAACATGATGCAAGTATTCTGGGATGAAGAAAATACAGGTCCAACTCCCCGACGCCCTTTATCGAGATTTGAAGCGTATAGCGAAAGAACGCGAGATGAGCATGGCCGAGCTGTTGCGGCGCGGCGGCGAGTACATCACGCAGGTCTATCTTCCTCTTCCCAAGGAGGCACCGGCATCAACGCTGCCCGGTCCGTTTGACCTGGGCGTGAAGCAGGATCCCTTTGCAAATCCACACTGGCGTTACGAATTGCACATGCGCTGATTGAACTCTGCACCATGGGATCACGGAGTTTGCCACCAGAAACATGACCGACTTCCAGAACTTCGGTTTCCGCCGCGTCTGGGACCTGCTTCTGTAGAGGGACCAATCAGCTCTCGCCTGTATGGGTTTCGGTCGAGAGCGCCTCCGCTCCACGCGGAATTGTGATCAATTCAAGAACGGAGCGGCTCGGCTTCCCGAGCCGGGCATCATGAGGTCACGCCGATATGTACATTTCGAAAGGCCATGTACCCGCCTTGTCGCGCCCGACCAATAGAATACCCTATTCGGCCACGTTGTGCCAACGCGGCTACGACTGGCATGTAGCCGCGCCGGCTACGGCGTGGATTGCATTGAGCCCCGCGCAGCGGCGCCGTCCCACACCGTCGTGAATCCTTCAGCGGCGGCGGCTTCCGCCAGGCGCTGGTCGTCAGTGGCGAATTTGAACCCGCACCCTCGCGCTTCCGGCGGCTGAGGGCGCATTCCAGCTCGGCGGGCGACGCATACCAGATGACGATTTCAGGATCGCCTCGCAGTTCCCGCTCCCGCCAGAATGGAATCTGGCTTGTCCACCTGGTGGGGATGGCGTCGGGCCTGGATGTTGGCCGCGCCTCCGTTGCGCCTCAATCCGTCCTGTCCACGTCTGGAGCGGCTCCGCCCTCGACCGCCCGCCGTGCGCTGGCGGTTCCGGGGCCGGAATGGCCCGGTTCTCCTCATGGAAAATGCCGCCCGTCAGGGTGAATACAGGGAGATCCATCACACTACCAAAATCCGAGGACTGGCATCTGCGACCGCACGTGACGAAGGTCCAACCACGATCCGATCCTACTCCCTCGCTTGGATTCGGCTTGGCAAGCCGGTCATTCCGGGCTTCCAACGATTGGAAAAACCACTAATCTGTTTTCCAACGATTGGAAAGCGCAAGGAGCAAGTATGGCCGCGCCGGAAACCGTACTGAAGTTGTGCGAGACGTTTGACGCACACAAAGAACACTATAAGTCCTCGAACTACAACGAAACCGAGCTGCGCCGCGAGTTCCTGGACCCGCTCTTTAAGGCCCTGGGCTGGGACGTGGACAATGAGCAGGGCTATGCCGATGCCTACAAGGACGTGATCCATGAGGACGCGATCAAAATGGGCGGGTACACGAAAGCGCCCGACTACTGTTTCCGCATTGGCGGCGCCCGCAAGTTCTTTGTGGAGGCGAAGATACCTTCTACGGACATCCGCGGCGATACTGCGCCAGCCTATCAATTGCGCCGCTACGGGTGGTCCGCCAAGCTGCCGCTCTCGATCTTATCGGACTTCGAAGAGCTCGCCGTCTATGACACCCGCATACGCCCGAACAAGGGCGACAAATCCGCCAAGGCGCGCACGCTTTACTATACCTACGATCAATATGCCGAAAAGTGGGACGAGATTGCCGCGATCTTTTCGCGCGAAGCGGTGCTGAAAGGATCGTTCGATAAGTATGCCGAGACCGCGAAAGGAAAACGCGGTACCGGCGCGGTGGACGAGACGTTTCTGGCAGAGATTGAGCGATGGCGCGACGCGCTGGCCCGTAACCTGGCCTTGCGCAACGACAAACTCGCCGTGCGCGACCTGAACTACGCCGTGCAAAAGATCATCGACCGCATCATTTTCCTTCGCATCTGCGAGGATCGCGGCACGGAGGATTATGGGCGGTTGCAATCGCTGCAAAACGGCAACCGAACCTATGTCCGGCTCATGCAACTGTTCCTGCAGGCCGATGACCGGTACAACTCCGGCCTGTTTCACTTCGATCAGGGCGAAAAGGGGCGACCCAGTACGCCGGACACGCTGACGCCGGATCTGGCGGTTGACGATGCGGTACTGAAGGATATTTTCAAGAATATGTGCGCCTGTTTCCCATCCGCCGGATCGGCTTCGACAACCCCGCCGACGTCGCCATGCATGACAAGATGGTGACACTGGTTGAGCGCATGTTGGACTTGAACAAGAAGAAGGCGGCGGAGAAGAACCCCAATATCCTCAAGCAGCTTGAAACCCAGATCACGACCACCGACCGCCAAATCGACCGGCTGGTCTATGAACTCTACGGCCTGACCGAAGAGGAAGTGGCGATTGTGGAAGGGGCGGAACGAAAGAGCCCGCGTAATGCCGTTGACGCGGCAACGGTGGGCTACGCGAAGTCGGAGGAGAGAGAGCCGAAGAAGAAGCCGCGTCGGCGGAAGAAGGCGGCCCTGCCGGAGATGTTGGAGGGGTGGGATTGAGGGGCAATCTATAATGAGGAGTGGCAAATGGCGCGATCAGGGTGCAGACGCAATTCTTTGCTGGGCGCCCAGGCTTGAAGGGAAAGAAACATGAGTAAGAATGACCCAACCGCCCTGTACGGCGTATTGACGGGCGATCTGGTGGGGTCGTCGGGCTTGAGCCCGACGGCATTGGACGAGGTGCGCGACTTTCTGCAAACGGTACCGCTGCTTTTTAATAATGCCTTCCCAAAGGCGCTGAGGAAGGGCGTGGACATCATGCGGGGCGATGGCTGGCAACTCTTGGTGCTGGAACCGCGGTTGGCTGCACGCTCGGCGCTGTACGTGCGCTTCTCGTTGAAAGCGAGGTTTGAAGTGGATTCCCGAGTAGCGATTGGGATCGGCCGGGTTTCCGCGCTGCACCGTTCTTCTCTTGCAAAGTCTAGTGGGGCGGCCTTTCAACTTTCTGGCAGCGGCCTGGATGGTTTGTCGGCAGGTCACCGCATGGCGTATGCCACGGAGGGGGAGGAGACTCGCCTTGCGGCTGCGGAAGCGTTGCTGGTGCGGTGGTTGGATCGTTTGGCAACGGCGGCTACACAGGCGCAGTCGGTGTCTCTGGCCGGTGCAGTGCTGAAAATGACCCAGTCGGAACTGGCCCAGGCAGAGCAGGTGAGGCAACCGACGGTAAACAGGAAGTTGCACGCATCCGGGTGGCCGGATATGGAGGCGGTTCTGGCCTACTGGGAGGATATAGCTGAAATCGGCTATAATGTGGAAAAATAGCCGAATACGGCTATGCGTGGGGGCAGGGTATGACAGGTCACATTCTTGAGCAATTTGCGGGTCTGCCTTTTCTTGCAACCTTGTGTTGCGCGACCTCATCAGGCGGGCTGGTGGCCACCGCAGGGATCCTCCTGGCCGGTTTTATGATGACCGTGTTCGGGAGCGGACTGCTGGTGGCGGGAGTAGCGGGCTGGATTGTGCGAGAAAACAATCTTCATCTGAATGGCTTGAAAAATGGAGGCCGCCTAATCGGGCAGTTGGAGCGGGCGTTGATTTTTCTGTTGATCCTGATCGGGCAACCGGGGGGCATCGGCTTCCTTGTCGCGGCCAAGTCGATTCTGCGCTTTGAGGAGGCCAAGAAGCAACCCTTGGCGGAGTATGTACTGATTGGGACCCTGCTCAGCTTCACCCTGGCGATCGCCGTGTCGGCGTTTACCATGTGGCTGGTAGAGTGTGTGCAGGGGCTGGCGCCACGCTGATCACGAGGGCAGAGGAGGGGCATTACAGAGGCGGCCAAGGCGAGGGTTTGCAAGCCTTCAGCCCCCTTGATCCCTGCACACTTAATCTCCCCCCATACACTTACTCCTACACCAACTCCTACACCCAACTCTCCCCGCCGGCCAAACCGCAGATCCCGTACGCCAGCCCTTTCCCAATTCGCGTTCATTTGCGCCAATTCGCGGTTCCTCCTCCGAAGCCCCAAATGCTCTCTGCGCCTGGAGCGAAGAGGTTGCGCAAAAATAGCAGCAAGCAGATTCCTCGGCCGCGCGCGCGGAGCGATCGTCACCAGATGCGCGACGCGCCGAGAAGGCTCAATTGCGTGTCCGGCGAGAGGATTGTCGCGCCGACTTCAATCGCGGTGGCGGCTATCAAGCGATCAAACGGATCATCGTGATCCGTTGGTAATTCGCAGGCGCGATAGACGACCGGCTCGGTCAAGGGCAACTCCGTCAGATGGAAAAACGAGCGGCGACTGGGAACCCATTCTGAAGGTTTCAGGGGAAGATGCAGCTTGCCTGCACGAACCTTCAGGGCGATCTCAAGCACGCTCGCAGTGGAAAGGTGCGGCTCCGTTCCGGAGTCATCGAAGATACCCCGGGCACTACGTGACAAGCGATCAGGTTCCAGCGCCAACCAGATGAACGTACAGGTATCCAGAAGGACCTTCACTTGAGGCCCCAGATGCGTAACTCGTCGGATGACAACGGCGCGAATGCTTCATCGGGGATGTGCATCGGCTGATCCAGCATTTCGCCAACTTTTGGGCGCTCCTTCTCCGCTGAATCAAACGGCACCAACTTGGCCACGGGCGTCTTCCCGTGAGCGATAATCACCGTTTCGCCTTCCTTTACTCGCCGCAGCAGGGCCGAGAGGTTTGTCTTCGCTTCATTGGTCGCGACAGTCTTCATAACGCCAACATGCACCATCTAGTTGACTTGGTCAACTATTTCGCCGCAGCAATTCTCAGTGTGGCCCGGAACGGGTGCTTCAGGCCTGCTGAAGCAGGTACTACGAACGGTTTTCCTCCGGGTTTTCGCCCGTTTGTAGTACCGCCTTCAGGCGGCAAGGGCCATAATGAGAATTGCTGATTTCGCCGGGCTGGCTCCTCCTCGGGCCAGTCCAGCGAAGAGCCTCGTGTGGCCTTTGGGAAGGCATTCCGCAGTAAGTCGATACGGAAAATGCAGTTGCAGTCTCCGGATCAATTCTGCTATTTTCATGAGCCAGTCGCCGGTTAGCCTGGGGTGCTGACGGCGGATCGAAGCCCGATAGAGCTTAATTCGACCTTAATCACAATCGAAAGCATAGAGACGGGCGGGCTCTCAAAGCGTTGGAACTCTGCCCTAGGGGGGATGGAATCATGACGTATATGAGCTTTTGGCGGTGTGTGCCCGTGGCGGG
>SLOV01000116.1 GCA_007132345.1 Kiritimatiellia bacterium | reverse complement strand
TCGAAAACCCGCCGTCGGCAACGTTGGGCTGCCCTTCGCGGCCGCCGCCGCTAATGGTGACGCCCCACGACCCTTCGGCCGCCCGGTTTTCGTGATAGCCTGCCACCAGATTCACCCCTTCACGCGCGGGCTTGATGGAGAGAACCGGCAACTCTTCGATCAGGACCTTCCATTCGCCGTCTTCAACCCGCACCGAGTCGGCGACAGGGGCGGGAGCAGGGGCAGCGACGGCGGCATCGGCAATGGAGAGGGGCTGCCCGTTCACGGTGAAGCCCGCGGCATCGATCTGGCCGGAGACGCGCAAGTTCCCGTCCGCATCCAGCGCCATGCGCTCTTGCTCGTTGGCGCGGAAGGAAAGCGTGTCCTGGTATTCGATCGCCCCCACGAGATAGAGCGCGGCCCAGCGCAGTGCGCTGGCGCCAAGCGAGGAGGCGCCATCTTCGCCGGGCGCGACCGAGCCGCCGACGGTGAGTTTCTCGGCGGGGTTTTCGACATCGATGCCGACATTCCCCGAAGCGCGGATCAAGAACTGATTGGCGCCCGTGGAGGAGAAGGGTTCTTCGCTGGCATCCGACCAGACGAACGCACCGTCGTGGAGTGCCTGCGCCGCGCGGCCCGCGGCGAAGCTGTATTCCCCGCGCGCCTCGTTGCTGCGTCCGCCCGGCACGGTAGCGCCTGCACCCGCGGCCACGTTGCCGAATCCGCCGCCGACCGTGGTGGCGGGCGCCAGGGCCTCGTTGTTCTGGCCGCCCACAATGGCGGCCACCTGCCCGGACGCGACGTTCTGCCAGCCGCCCGCCACGATACTCACATAGCCGTCCGCCTCGTTATTCCAACCCCCGCCAATGGTGGAGTATTCGCCGGACGCACGATTGGTGAAGCCGCCCGCCACCACGGAGGCAAGGCCGGAGGCCAGATTCAGGCCGCCGCCGCTCACGACCGCACGGTCGCCGGTGGCCTTGTTCTCCAGGCCGCCAGCCACAACGGCATGCTCGCCGGTCACCGCCTGCGCTGGGGCGGGAAACGGTCTGACCCATAAGGCCAGGACCATAACGCCCAGAATGAATGTGGAATGGTATCTGTTCATGCGAGGTCACCTCCAGCCCCCCGAACTGCTGAACTCCGGGGGGAACTCATACGCTGCCTTCACCAACTCTCCGCGAAACCGGCGGGTGCTACGGAACCCGTTCGCCCTTGCGCCTCCTCGATCTCCTCCGGCGGGTCAAGCCCCGGCCGGGAACGTCCCTTGCGTCCGTCCGCATCCGTCGGCGGAATTCGCCAGAAAAACGCACGGATACTGGACATTTCGAACCCATTGGGCAAGAACCAACTCCTGCCGAGAATCGGCGTGTCGCCGCATGGCAATGGCACAAAGCCTACCGCCGCGGGCCGGGGAGCTGGGCGAGTTGAAGACCCTCCCGATGGCGCAGGGTGGCATCGATTTTGGGCACATACATCTGCGTCTCCGCCGGGAGAAACGGGGCAATCTCGTCGAAGTGCGTGGCGCTGTGCCGCCGTAACAGACCGCTGACCCGCCCCTGCCCGGCGTTGTAGGCGGCGAGCGCAAGGGGCCAGTCCTGAAAGCGGCCATAGAGCTGGTTCAGATAGGTCGCCGCGGCGGCCGCACTGCGCGCCGGGTCGCGGCGCTCGTCCTCCGGAGTCAATTGCAGACCCAGCGACTCGGCGGTGCGCGGCATGAACTGGAAGAGGCCAAGCGCCCCGACCGGGCTGCGTGCCGCGGGATTGAAGGAGGATTCGACCTCCGCCACCCAGACCAGCGGCTCGGGTGTGCCGTGCTGCGCGAAGATTCGCTTCAGGTCTGGCACCAGCCGGTCCGCGCCGCGCGGGACCGGCCGTCCTTCCAGATTCTTCTCCCAGGCAGTCCGTTGTTGTGCCGCACTCGGGTTGGGGCGTCGCTGCGGTGGCGGCGGCGGAGTTGGAGGCGGTGGGCGCGGCGCATCCCGCGGAGGTGGCGGCGGCGGAGGTGGCGGCGGCGGAACCGGATCGAGGCCGAGGAGATCCTCCAGGACATCGAAGTAATCCATGCGTGTCGCGAGCCAGGCTGCATACGGACGCGTGGCCTCGAAGCCCTGCAGGAGCGAAAGCAGATCCGTTGCCTCCTCGCGGAGCAGCGCAAGATCGAACACATCCTCCCCTTGCAAGGCGCTTTCGATCTGACGGAACCCATCCTGGACGGCGGCCACATCGAGGAATTGCCGGACATCTACCCCGGTCTGTTCCTGAACCCAGGCGGCACCGGTTTCCATGACCTGATCGACCGTATCCCAGTCGATCCACTCCTGGCCGCGGCCCGTGGTGCCCAGGCAACCGATCGTTACCAGCGTGATGAAGAAGAGAATTCGTTTCATGCGCTACCGTGTCTCCGGCATTCTTGCCGGGCGCATATCTTCCACGGCAGCGTGAAGAAATCAATCTTCGTCAGTGGCTTTACGCGTTCACGATGCGGGAGTCTTCGGTCAGGAAGATGCCCTGCATGTTCATTCGGAGGGCATCAGGATTGGAGGCAAACGCCAGCGCGGTCTCTTCCGTAATCGTCCCTTCCTGAACCAGTTGCAGCAGGGCATAGTTGAAGGTCTGCATGCCCTCTTGCAGCCCCGCGGAGATGGCGGAATAGAGCTTATTCAGTGTGTTCTCGATGATGATGTTTCGTACCGTCGGCGTATTGAGCATCACTTCGTTGATGGGGACCAGTCCGCTCCCCTCGGCGTTGGGAATCAGACGCTGACACACAATTGCCCGCAGGTTCCCCGCCAGATTGGCACGAACGGCATCGCGTTCCGCATAGTCGTAGAAATCCAGGATCCGGTTGATCGATTGCCCGGCGGTGGTGGTGTGCAACGTGGTCAGCACCAGGTGCCCCGTCTCCGCCGCGGCCAGTGCCGACTCGAAACTGTCGCGCGAACGCAACTCGCCGATCACGATCACGTCCGGGTCCTGCCGCAGGGCGTGGCGCAAACCGGATTCGAAAGAGACCGTGTCCAGGCCGACCTCCCGCTGCTGCACAATGGCGGTTCGGTCCTCGAAGTAGTACTCGATCGGGTCCTCGATGGTGACAATGTGGCAAGGCCGGACGCGGTTGATGTGCTCGATCATGCACGCGAGCGTTGTGCTCTTCCCCGCACCGGTACTGCCCGAAACGAACACAATCCCGTTCCGGGCCTCGGCAAGATCGAGCAGGATGGGCGGCAAACCAAGTTCGGGCAACGACGGCACACGCTCCTTCACATGGCGTAAAGCGAACGCCATCTGCCCTCGTTGCCGATGCAGGTTCACGCGAAACCGCCCCACGCCTTGACGATGGAAGGCGAAGTCGGCGTCGCCCGTGAGATCGTATCGCTCCCGCATCTCCGCGGAAACCACCTCATCGAAGAGCGTCAGCATGAACTCGCGGTCGGCCACATCCGGTAGCGCGCGAATCGTGCCCGCAACACGGACGCAGACCGGACGCCCCTCCCGGAAATGCCAGTCGGAGGCACCTTGTCGTAACCCTTCCTCCAGAATGTCCGCCACAGATCGACTTTCCACGTAACGCCCCTTCTTCTCAGATTGGCAGCAGATTCTCTTTTTCGCGAAGAATCGCGGCCTTGCGCCTTCAAGGACGCATGAACATAGGGCGCCGATGGGAACGACCCATGCCCGGTTGATGGATGCGAGCTTTTCGAGCAGATGACATGCCAGCCCTCTATCCCCTGCCGCCTGCCAGCATCGATGACCACAACCGGTCCGGACCCTTCGCCTGCACGCGCCGAACCGGGCAAGGCACGAATTGTGCTCTTATTCATCTCGGCAATGTTGAACCCCAGGATCGGCCTTCGTGGACCCCCCCAACGCTAACACCTTTGAAATCGTTTATCGGCTCGAAGCAGAGTCGATGCGCTGGGAGTTTCGTGTCGTGATCGATGCCGAAACCCTGGAGATCGCTACCCCCCCGGTTCAACCGCCACCGAACTGGACGCTGCTGGACTTTAAGCAGTGCTCTCATTGCCCGCTTCACCCCGCGCAGACACCGCTCTGCCCGCTCGCGGCGCAGCTCGCCGGCCTCATCGACCGCTGTTCCGCGCTCATTTCCTACGAAAAGGTCTCCGTTACGGTGACGACGCCGCAGCGAAGCATCGTGAAGGACACCACAGCACAACGCGCCGTGGGCTCCCTGATGGGCCTCTTGATGGCCGTTTCGGGCTGCCCCAAGACCCGCTTCTTCCGGCCGATGGCGCGGTTCCACCTGCCCTTCGCGGACGAAGACGAAACCGTTTTCCGCTCCACTTCGAGCTACCTTCTCGGGCAATACCTGCGCAAGGCCGCTGGCCTGGAGCCGGATTTCGATCTCGAAGGCCTGAGACAAATCTATGACGATATCCAGACCCTGAATGCCGATTTTTCGGTGCGGTTGGGCCACGCCGTCGAGCAGGACGCCTCCATGAATGCGCTCGTCTTCCTCGATCTGCTCGCCCAATACCTCACCTTCGGCATCGATGAGTCGATGTCATCGCTACGCCCCATGTTCGCCGCCTTTCTGGAGTGAGGCTTCTGTTCCCCGGCCCGGCTGTGTTATGCAACCGGGCATGAGCCTACCCGCCGAGACGACACGGAACCTGGAAGCCGCGCTGGAAAAGTATTTCAGCTTTTCGGCCTTCAAGACCGGTCAGGTCGACGCGATCCATGCATCGCTCTCCGGGCGCGATTGCGTGGTCATCATGCCGACGGGCTCGGGCAAATCCCTTTGCTACCAACTCTCCGCACTGATGCTGCCGGGCCTTACCCTCGTGGTCTCGCCGCTCATCGCCCTGATGAAAGATCAGGTGGATGCGCTGGAGG
>SLOV01000063.1 GCA_007132345.1 Kiritimatiellia bacterium | reverse complement strand
TATGGCCCGGAACGGGTCCTTCGGGCCGGCTAAAGCCGGTACTACGAACGGTTTTCCGCCGGGTTTTCGCCCGTTTGTAGTCCCGCCTTTAGGCGGCAAGGGCCATAATGAGAATTGCTGACGAGGCGCACCCGGCAAACGAGGCCTTCATTTCCCACAGTCAATCGGTTCTTTCGGGTAGTTTCCGTTTAAGATATCCGGCAGCAGTTGGGCGACCGCCCTGGGCGCAAAATCCTCTTCGGAAGCCTTCAATTCCTCCAACGACCACCAACAATGCAGACTGATGTATTCGTCCTGACGTTGCGGCGCAACAACCAATGAATCCGTGTGAGCCACGAAGAATCGCTCATACTGATCAGCGGGTCGCCCATTCCATTCGTGTATGTGGCGTCGGAACCACACATAAGGGCCCAGCCGGAAGCTGCAACCTGTTTCCTCCACGAGTTCTCTGCGGGCGGCATCCTCAAACGATTCGCCAGGGTCCAGACCGCCGCCCGGCATGACCCAGAAGACGTTGCCGGTCTTTGGCTCCTGTGCCCGCAAATACAAGACCGATTGGTTGGGACCGATCAGGATGACCCTCGATGCACATCTCGCTCCATCTGGCACATCATCTTGCACGGTCTTCGCTCCGGCCGAGGTCTTTTGCCATCAGAAAACACCATCCCTGGTCCTCAACGACCGCAAACCCCAGGCGCTCATAGAGTCCTTTTGCGGGGTTGTCCTTGAATATGCAGAAGGAGCGCATATTGATGATTCCGGGCGATAGAATACCCTCGGGACCGCAGGGCATTCGTGGAAACCATTCACCACCGCACATTCTCTCGCGGTCACCCCGAGCGAAGTCGAGGGGTCTCCTTCCTATCCAGAGGCCCACGATGTCCCATTCCCAAGAACGGCGATCAGCAGTTCGAGAGATGCCTCGACTTCGCTCGGCATGACGACTCACTAACCTTGTAGCAGACCCCGTGGATCCCTGAGTAAGCAGGGCGCATCCATCTACCATGAGCGACTCGTGTTTCATTCCTCAATCACAGCAGACGCACGTTTGCAACATAGCAAACGCTGTGTTGCATCACGTCCTTCAGTCTCCCTCCTTCTTCAGCACGGCGATGTAGGTCGGTTCGGAGGCTCGAAAAAGGCGGTCGATACGCCACCCGGTTCCCGTCAGAATGCTCTCCATTTCTTCGGGGGACACAAATATAGGAAGCCCTTCTCCTGCAAATGGAGCGCGTGCCTGCCTGCGCCACATCCGATATCGAGAATTCGGCCGCGACACAGCGCGATGGCCTGGCGTTCACTCGGCTGCCATTGGCGAAACCGTGAGAAGTAGCGCTTCAAGGCCCAATCCGCGTCGATGTGTCCGTCGTCCCGCTCGATGAAGACAGAGACGCCGTTCCCCTGATAGAAGGCGTAGAGCGCCTGACCGTATGCGTCTTGGTTCGTCTTCATGCAAAAGGAGCAAGGCGTATTTCCGTTTGGCGGAGTGTGGCAAATGCAGGCCGATGGGGTAAAGCACGGTGTTGACCGGGGAAGTGTTCCGGGCTTGCGGCGACCTTCTATTGAGGCGTGTGCTCAGGTCGTGAAAGTGCTCTCACGGATTATCCCCATAATAGTCCCGCTCAAACCCGTTCATCGGTTCGTTGAAGTGGTCAGGCACTGCGAAGCGCCCTTTGAGCAAGCCCAGCGTCAGACGCTTTGGTAGGGGTTCCGTGGTTTCGAGACCGCGCAGTTCCGCTACGGGCCGATTCCGATCGCAGATCACGAAACGTTTCCCTTTGGACGCCTGGCTGACATACCGGCCCAGATGAGCCTTGGCTTCGCTGATGCTGATCTCCATTGCACAAGTCTACACTCAGCCTGGTACTTGGCAACTACGGCGGTGTGGATCGCCATGCGAATCAGCAGTTCTCATTATGGCCGGGAACGGGTCCTTCGGGCCGGCTAAAGCCGGTACTACGAACGGTTTTCCGCCGGGTTTTCGCCCGTTTGTAGTCCCGCCTTCAGGCGGCAAGGGCCACAATGAGAACTGTTCCATGCCGAACCCTGCCCCTTGCACTCGCGTTCGGTCATTGTGCTACACTCGCGCACATGAGACCTGCCCTCGTCATCATCGATCTCCAGAACTGGTTCCTGGAGGTGGGGACGGAAGAGAAGGTGGCGGCGGTGCCGTCCCTCATCGCCGGGGCCAACCGGCTGCTGGACCTGTTTCACGAACGCAACCTGCCGGTGGCCCGGATTCAGACCCGGCACAAGGCGGACAGGAGCACATGGAACCGCTGGATGAAGGAACACAATGCGCCCCGACTGATCGAGGGCACGCGCGACGCCGAAGACCACCAGGACCTGCACGGCGCGGCGAGCGATGTGGTCGTGGTCAAGACGGCGTGCAACGGATTTCTCCGCACCAATCTGGAGGCAGTGCTCAAGGCCATGGGCGTGGACACGCTGCTGCTGGCCGGTTTTTCCACGGACTATTGTGTCGGCCTGACCGCCCTCGAGGCGGACCAGCGCGATTTTAAAGTCCATTTGGCCGCCGACGCCATCCTTGGCACCAGCGTGGCCGCGGGACAACGCATGCTCGACGACCTGCATGGCCGGGGCATCACGCCGCTTTCGCACGAGCAGATTCTGGCGCTTTTGGATTCGGCTCCGGCCCGGTCGGAGCCGACCGTCTTTTCCCACCGGGATGAAATCCGCGACGGATTGCTTCTTCGCACGTTCCGTCCCGAGGACGCGGAAGAACTGTGCCGTGTCGTCGATGCAAACCGGGAAAGACTGCGCGCGTGGATGTCGTGGGTGGACGCGAGCACGGAAGTCGAACACTTCCGGTTGTTCATCGAGTCCACCTGGAAACAATACACGGAGGACGGGAGTCTCGTCTGCGCGGTCGTGCTCCATGACCGCATGGTGGGCGTTGCTGGCTATCACCCGATCCGTCAACAGAACCGTTCGGTGGCTCTGGGGTACTGGCTGGCGGAAGAGGTAACTGGACAGGGGATCATGACGGATTGTTGCCGGTTTCTCACTGAGCATGCCTTCGGCGCACTGGGTCTGAATCGCGTGGAAATCGCCGTCGCGGTGGAGAACGCCCGAAGCCGGGCCATTCCGGAGCGACTCGGTTTTGTGCAGGAAGGCGTCATCCGCGACGCCGAGTGGCTTTGCGATCACTATGTGGATCATGCCGTGTATGCAATGCTCAAGCGCGACTGGCCGGAAAAGGGATGAAATGGCGCTGCCCACGCAACGGATTCTGATCGTGGCCATCGAGGACGGTGGCGAGGCCCATGCATTGCGAGAGGTTGCGGAGCGGTTCTTTGCAACCGTGGATTTTGTCGGCATTGGGGAGACCCGCGATCTGATCGAGACGCTGAATGCGGGGCAGGATGTGGCGCTGGTTGTGCTCTGTTGCCACGGCAAGGATGGTGCCATCCTGATGCCGGAACTCGCCGAGCCGCTTGCCAGCCAGCAGCCATTTCAGGGGCCGCTGACCCCGGACCACATACGGACGCATGTCACGTTGCATGGCCGGCGGATACTGTGCACGGGTTGTTCAACCGGTGTGGCGCAGATGGGCGCGGCTTTTCTCGACGCCGGTTGCGAATGGTTTGTGGCTCCGGACGGCTATCCAGACGGGGCGGAGACGTTCATGTTCACGACGCACTTTCTCTATCTGTTGCTGCATCGTGGAATGAACGTAGGTGATGCCGTGGAGATGGCCCGACGCGCCGAAAATGATCGCGGGCTGTTCCGGCTGTATGGGGGGAGAGCGGTGTCTGGAGTGTAGTGGGGAGGAATAGTGTGTTCAGTGTTCGGTGGAGCCGGTCGGCGGCAGGCGCATTAAAATTCAAGACCGGAGCGGCTCGGCTTCCCGAGCCGGAAAGCTGGTCTCAGGCGCTATTTTCTCAAGCAAGCGTTCAGGGGGTAACTTGCCTGCCTGCCTTCGTTCATGAAGGTGGGACGCCGCTTTGAATGGGGCCCTGCGTTAATCACCAACGCATCGAAAGCGCTTTCAAGAAAGCGCACTCCAAAACGCTTCGCGTGAGCAGATCCTCTAAAAATGTTTCTCCATCGAATGGAAGTTATGTTCCATTCGATGGAAATCCTTTTCCAGGGCGGTGGGTGGTCTTGGCGGACCGTGTCATCCGAGTGTGGTCGTTGCCCGAAGATGTTGATCACATGGTGAATTGCGTTTAGGGTTAACAAGACGAGGAGACCCCTTGGAATCGCCGCTTCAAAATGATGTTTTACGCGCCTTTCTCCTGCGCATCTACACGTTGCAGAACGTGGATTCGCTGGTGCGGACGCTCTGCGAGACGCTCACGGACATCGTTCCCGGCGAGAAGGTTTTCATTGGCCGCCACGACATGGCGCAGACTCTCCTCACCGGCGCCGTGGTGAGCGAACCTTTTTCCGCTCCCGACTTTCTGGCGCAGGTGAACGATCATGCCGGCGATCATCCGCTCTGGGAGCCGATCCGCACGGGCGGGCAGACAGTGCGTGCCTTATCCGACCATGCGTCGGGACCTGCGTGGCACGAAAACGGACTCTATCGGGAGTTGCTGCGATACGACGATGTGGAAGACCATCTTTCGATCGAATTCGGTTCGCGGTGCGGCATGCTCACGTCCGTCGGGATCTTCCGGCGAGCGCGCGGGTTCCGGGAGGAGGAGAAGCGACGCTTCGAGATGTTGATCCCACATATTGAGCTGGCGCTCCAGAATGCGCGGATTGCCGAGGCCGCCGGGATCGTGAAGTGGGCCGATGAGCAGGTGGAGGGCCAGCCGCTGCTGCAGGTGCAGGCCGATGGTTCCGTCTCGGACATTTCGCCGCGGGCGCGCGCATTGTTTCAG
>SLOV01000228.1 GCA_007132345.1 Kiritimatiellia bacterium | reverse complement strand
GTCGCGGGGGAAAGGGGAGGGCGGGTGTCGGGAGCGGAGTTGTTCGCAAGCGGAGCGGCTCGGCTTCCCGAGCCGGCGGCGGGGGACCAAGCGCTGTTTTGTCAGCGCAGTTTGGTGGGTTTCGTTCAGTCGCCCAAAATCTGATTCACCCGCGACACGAGGTCGCGGGGGTCTGGTTCTGGAGAAGTCGCGGGGGTCCTGCGGATAGGCTTTGTCTGGTCGTGGGGACGGTTCGCGCTTGTGCCGGGAGGCGATTCGCGATACATGGATGGGCCTCCAACGATAACACCCTTTTTGTGAGGATAGGATTGTGGCTGTCTACGAATTAGAAGGTTCCGTGAAACTGGTCTACGACCAACAGACGTTCCCGAGTGGCTTCACCAAGCGGGAGTTTGTGGTGACGACCGACGATAAGTACCCGCAAGACGTCAAGTTCGAATGCGTGAAGGAACGCACGGAACTGCTGGACGGAGTCAGCGCGGGCGACCGCGTGAAGGTGACCTTCGACATTCGCGGTAACGAGTTCAAGGATCGCTACTATGTGAATCTCTCCGCCTGGCGGCTGGAGAAGGTCGGGGAAGGCGCACCGCCGTCCAGCTCGGGAGAAGGTGAAGAACCGTTTCCCGTAGACGAGCCAACCGCCGAGGAGGTCGACGGCGAAGACAATATCCCGTTCTGAAACGCGGAGACGAGAACGGCACGATAATAAGCCCCCGGCTCAGCGAGACGCTTCGCCCTACCTTGCTGCGCTCAGACGAGCGCTTCGCCGCCATCCACCGGAATGATGACGCCGGTGAGAAATTCGCTCTCGGCCAGATAGCGCGCCGCCTTGGCCACGGCCTCGGCGCTGCCGGGGCGTTGAAGCGGTACGCGTTCGCGCACAACCCCCATTAAGTGTTCGATGCCCTCGCCGGGCGGCGGCAGGACGGCCCCCGGCGCCACGGCATTGACGCGAATACGCGGCGCCAACGCCACGGCGAGATTCTTTGTGAGATCCGAAAGCGCCGCTTTGGTGAGGCGATAGGCCAGATGATCTTCGCCAGGCCGGAAGATGCGGGTGTCGAGCAGATTGAGGATGCAGCCCTCGCGGTCCGCAGGCAGGTCGCGGGCGAAGCGCTGCGAGAGAAGAAACGGGGCGCGGAGGTTCAGGGCCATCTGGGCGTCCCACATGTCGGCGTCGGTGGCGTCGAGCCTGCCCGATAGAAAGAGCGCGGCGCTGTTGACGAGCAGGGTGATGGGTGCGCCGGCTGCCTCCGCGGCGCGCGGCAGAAGCGATTGCGTGGCCTCCAGGTTCGTGAGGTCGGCCTGCACGGCATGGGCCTCGCCGCCCAGGGCACGGATCTCCTGAACGGTTTCCTGGGCCGGCCCGGCGGAAGAAGCGTAGTGCACCACCGTGCGGCGGACGCCTGCACGGGTCAATTCCAGCGCAATGGCTTTGCCGAGGCGTATGGCGCCGCCGGTGATCAAGGCGGTGTGTTCGTTCAGGTTCATCCTTCGATAACGTGTCCTGTCTTGTTCTTGGGGAAGTCGATCCAGACCAGCGTTCCGCAGCCCCACGCGGCGGCGCTCCAATCGTCGAGTTCGAGCTGGATATGCGCGAGGGCGCAAGTGGGTAGGTCTTCGAGCCCTTCGCCGGTGAGCTGCTCGGCAACGGCGGTGATGCCGGGGTTGTGCCCGACGAGGAACTGGTGTTCGACGTGGGTGGGCGTGTCCTGCAAGGCAGCGAGGATCTCGGCGGGCGCGGCCTCGTAGAGGCGCGGGTCCTGGTCGATGCGGTCTGGGATCTGAAGGTGCTCCGCGATGATCTGAGCTGTGTGCAAGGCGCGTCGTGCCGGGCTGCTGAGGATGCGTTGCGGTGGATCGAAGCGGGCGGCGAGGCGGCGCGCCATTTCGGGGGCATTCCGCAGCCCGCGGGGGTTGAGGGGCCGGTCGAAATCTTCGAGCGAGGCGTCGGCCCAGCTCGACTTTGCGTGACGGATCAGGGTGAGCAGCTTCATGAAGGAACCCGGTGCGGCAGGGTTTCAGGAATGCGGCTCGCTCGGCGTCAGTTCGACCTTATCCCGCAGAATGCGCAGGGCTTCTTTGAGGATGATGTCGCGGCGTCCGTTTTCGTCGTCGTTCTCCGCTCCGCCCCTGCTGCGTGCGCGGGAAAGGCGGGTTTCGAATTCTTCGATGGCTCGTTCCTCGCGTGCCATCTGGAGGCGGGTATCGAGGTGGAGGGAAATCTCCGTGGCGGTGATACGTTCTTCCAACCGGTCGACGAGTCGGGAGTAGGCGAGGAAATCGGGGTCGGTCTGGGTTCGTTCGCGAGAGCGGGCGGCGAGAGATTCCAGATCGGGCAGGGGCCGCTCGTGGGCGGGGAAGGGAACGGGGTCGATGTAGGTGGGGGAGAGAACGTTGGGCAGGAATTCCTCCCCGATTTCCATGACATCGAAGGCGGACCGCAGGTGGATGTCGGGAGTGACCCCTCTGAACTGAGTGGAGCGGCCGTCGAGGCGGTAGAACTCGGCGGTGGTGACTTTCAGCGAGCCGAAACCGGGGTTATGCGGATTGAGGGGAAAGACGGACTGCACGGTGCCTTTGCCGTGTGTCTTGCTGTCGCCGACGATGATGGCCCGGCCATAGTCCTGAAGGGCCGCGGCGAGAATCTCGGAGGCGGAGGCGCTGAGCCGGTTGACGAGTACGACAAGCGGGCCGTCGAAGAGGACGCCGGGTTCGGGGTCCTGGAGGCGCTGCATGCGGCGGTTGGAGCGCACCTGGACGATGGGGCCTTCGTCGATGAAGAAGCCGGTCATTTCCACGGCGTCGGGCAGGGAGCCGCCGCCGTTGTTGCGCAGGTCGAGGAGGAGGCCATCCACGCCCTCGGCCTGCATTTCGTCGAGGAGGCGGCGCATGTCTTCCGCGGAACTCTTGACGTCGGCATCGCCGCGGCGTCGGCCGCGCTGGTCGGCGTAGAAGTCGGGGAGGGTGATAACACCGAGCCGGAAGACTTCTGCGTCCTCGTCCTCGCTGGCGGGGATCTCGCGGATTTCGGATTTGGCGGCGCGGTCTTCCAGGCGAATGACGTCGCGGGTGAGTTCGATGCTGCGGAGGGTGGCTCCGACGCGGTCGGTGGCGGGAATGACACTGAGGGTGACCTGAGTGCCGGGTTGGCCGCGAATGAGGCGGACGGATTGGTAAAGGGGCCAGAAGAGGATATCGACGGGTTCTTCGCCTTCCTGGGCGACGGCCACGATGCGATCGCCGGGCATGAGCCGGCCGTCCCGTTCCGCCGGGCCGCCGGGAATGAGGCTCACGATGCGGGCTGCGCCTTCGTCGAATGCGAGGATTGCACCGATGCCGGTGAGGGAGAGTTTCATGGCGATCTCGAAATCTTCCGAGGCGCGCGGCGAAAGATAAGTGGTATGCGCGTCGTAGGCCTGGGTAAAGGCGGTGAGATAGGTTTGCAGAACCCATTCGGCATCGTGGCCGTCGAGGACGCTGACGAATTGCCGATATTTGCGGAGAATGAGTTCCTTCGGGCTGAGGTCGAGTTGCTCGGCTTCGAAATCGTAGACCTCGGCCACTTCTTCCTGTGGGCTCTCCTCTTCGGCGGATTCTTCCGCTTCTTCTTCCTCGGCTTCGGCGAGTTTGGCTTCTTCTTCGCGCAAGAGCTGATTTACGCGAAAGCCGACATACTCGTTCTTGATCTTCTTGCGCCATAACTCGCGCTGATCCTCGCGGGATGCGGGCCAGTCGGCATCTTTGCGCTTCCATGCGAAGGACTCCTCCACGTCGAAGTCGAAGCCTTCGTCGAGGATCTCCTCCACCATGGCAAGGCATTCGTGGGCGCGGGTTTTGAAAAGGTCGAAGACGTCATAGGCAAAGTCGAGGTGGCCGCGGCGCAGTTTTTCGTCGAGGCGGCGGGAGTAGGCCCGGAAGGACTCGATGTCGTCGGCGAGGAAGATGGAGCGATCGAAGTCGAGTGCGTCGATGTAGTTTGCCAGGGCCCGCTCGGAGACGAGGTCGCCGAACTCAAGGTTGGAAACGTGGGCGAGTGGGAGCCCTTCGGCGACAAAGCGGGCGATCAGGCCGTATTCCGAGGATTGTTCGAGGCGGTCCGCGCGCAGCATAGGCGCGGCGAGGACGATGCCCAACGCCGCGAAGAGGGCGAGGAGGAGAAATCTACGAGCGGTTGATGCAAGGAAATGTGGGGAAGGATTTGTCATGAGAGTCTGTTACTCTACCCCGAGTTGTACTGGGGCACAAGAAGTGGACAATCCCCTCGGCTCCTCGTTCATTCTATACGCCCGGCATTGGGGGGCGAATCCGGCGGCGATCTATGGGTTCATGGATTCGGTTGGTGCCGGGTAGAGCAGGGGGACATTCCAATGGAAATCGGGGCCGCCGCTCCGAGTGTGGATGATCAGGGCCTGGAAGGGCTTGAAGTAGTCGGGCGGCACCAGCGGGAAGCCTTGCGACATGAAGCGCCAGGTCTGGTCGGTGGTGTTGTACCAGATGATTTCTCTCACCTGCTGGCTGGCCGCGTCGAAGGTCCAGATGGCATCCGAAAGAATCGGGAAGAACCCGCCGCGGAAACCGGCCTCGATGAGGCCCAACTGGCTGGGGTGGGCGCTTTGCGGGGCGCGCAGGCTGACGAGGTTGTAGGCGCCACCGCCCTTGATGAGTTGGGGGACCGGCTCGGTCGGCACGCGCAGGGCGATGGGAAGGCGGGTGGGCGGGACGCCAGGTGGCAGTTCGAGGATAAAGCCGTCCTCCAGGGGCAGCGGCGAACGGTCTGCATTGCCATCGCCGCCGACGGAATAGAGCCAGCGGTTGGGGGCACCGCGGGCCAGCCAGAGCTGACGTTCGGCGAACTGGCCCTCGGCGCGGTCGTACCAGGTGATGCGCGTGGACTCCGCCGGGATGTCGCCCGCGGGCAGGAAACGGCCAAGGATGTAGGCGGCTTCGTTGCGGTCCGGTTCGCCCCAAAGGGCGACCCAGTTCTGGCCTGGATGCAGTTGAACGGGCGCGAAGGCGTAGACTTCTTTGGAGGCATGGCGCTCACCGGCGCCGTTCCAGTGGCCGGGCCGCGAAATGCGGTAGAAGCGGAGGCTGTTGGCGGGCAGGGCGCCGGGTTTGGTGTGTTGCTCGCTGCCGACATCCGTGAGCGTCGTGGTGGTGCCGCGAGCTGCGAGCCGCCATTCGTCGCGTAGCTCGTGGCCGAATCGGCCGTTATCGGCAAAGATCAGGTCGTATTCGCCTTCCTCTTCTTCGGTGTAGAAAGTGATCTGAACGGCTTCTTCATCGGCGAGATATTGGCCGGACATCACGTTCAAGTCGAAGAGGTCGTCGTTCAGTATGGTGTAGACGAATTGACTGGCGCCGAGCGTGGCGCCCACGGGATTGCTGAGGGAGATCTCGACGGTACGGTCGGGGTCCACGATGGAGTTATCGATGACATCGAGGCGGATGGTTTGCACGTCTTCGCCCGGTGCGAAGACGAGCGTGCCGGGAGGCAGCAGGTAGTCCACACCAGACACCGCGCTGCCGCCGGTGACGGCGTAGTCGACGGTGACCGGTGTGCTTTGCAAGGCGGAGAGGCGGACCATGATTTCGACCGGCGAGACGCTTTCATAGCCCTCGCCCTCCGTGAGGGCGAACGCGACAACAGGCAGGGGCGCGGGATCGTCCGCGGCGAAGATGAAGTAGCCGACATGCTCCATGGGAAGCCGGCGGTGCGGTGTGCGCAGGGTGTCTTTATCGTTGGCGAGGCGGATGATGCGCGAGGTGACGGGATCAGGGCCGTAGAGCACCGACCATGCCCCATGATTGGCCGCGGAGCCTGCGCGGGTGGCGATGGCGCCGCCTGCGGCGGGTGCGAAGAGGGGATAGTAGAGGTAGGGCGGATTGTTCCCCATGCCCGCCACGGAGCGCGGGCCAAGGTTGGCGAAGGCCCGAATGCCGTCCAGTTCCATCAGGCCGGCTTCGAAGACAATGTAGCCAAGCTCTTCCGGCGCGCGGTCGCGGTCGCGGTCGCCACCCACATGCTTACCGATGGCCAACCCGTTGCGGGTAGGAGGGGTTTGCCGAGAGGTGCCTTCATAACACCAGAACGTCGACCAGCGCGCGTCGTTGAAGGTCATGACCTGCCCGAGGACGACCGGGTTGGCGTAGGTGTTGCCATAGCCGACGGAATGGCCGACCCAACTGCCCTGCGAATCGGTGCGGGTGGCGAGATAGCGGCGGGCCTCCAGTTTGGCGCCATGCTGGGGGATGTTGTAAACGCCTGCCTCGATGACGATGTAGTGCACATCGATCTGAACCGCGCTTCGATCGCCCGGATTCTGGGCGCGGACCTGGAAGCTGTTGCCCTCCGCATTGCGAACGCGCACCACAGCCGGTTGCTGCGCGGCGCTGTAGTTGGGTGTGCAGACCACGACCATGGTGTCGTAGGTGTGGCTCAATTGCACGGTTTGCCAGGCAGTGGTGACGTCCCGGAGTACGCCCTTTTCGAATCGGAAGACCTGGGCCGTGGCCGTGGCGGTTGCAAGAAGAAGCAGTGCGCCCGCGAGAAGACAGCCACGAACGCCGAATGGCGAGCGAAGGTTCATGGGATGTCCTCCACCAGGACGACAACACGATAGAGAGAGGTCGGTGCGCCGGCGATGTCGGCGGGCACCTCGAACTGTTCCCATTCCTGTGTGGCGCGCATAGGCGTGCCGACCGTTTCAAAGCTTGTCTGGGCACCAACGCGCGGCGCGGCGCGCTGGATTTCGTAGAGCCGGCCCGGCACTGCCATCCAGCGGATCAGCAGGCCCCCATTGGATGTGGGTGCGGGCTGCTGCATCCAGAGCAGGCAATCGGGGTCGTTGGGGTCGGTGCCCGCCAGGAACTCTTCGTAATCGCTCATGCCGTCGCCGTCCGAGTCGACGGTCCAGAGGTCGAGCCCCAGGCTGGTGCGCAAGGAGTTGCTCATGCCGTCGCCGTTGGCATCTTCGGGGTCGAGCGCAAGGCTGGTGGCCGGGATCGAGGCGGTGAAGGATGCGTTGCCAGCCACGGTGAAGAGTTGCGAGTCGCCGTAGAACGTCGCTACGTCGCGCACGTGGCCATTGAAGACGCGCACGAAGATGCGGGTTCCGTCCGCGGGCCGGGCGTCGTTCAGGACCAAGGCGAATCGGCCCGGCGCGGCCAGGTCGGGGGCGCAGAGATGGCCAATCTGCGTCTCGAACAGGACGTGGTTTCGTGGGTCTTCGGCGCCGTCAGGGGCAGGCGGATAGATGATGCCATCGGGTGCGGAGAGGATCTGCACCAGGTCCCCGTGCCCCGGCGGGGTGTCCGCGTTGCCTTTGAGTTTTTCGCCAAACTGATCCAAAATCGGTGCCGCAGAGGAGATCTGCATGGGCGTCACGACTTCTCCCCAAACGCCCGTTGAAAGCAACAGAAGACAGATCAGAACCAACCAGGTATGAATTGTACGACTTGACAACATAAAGAAAGAAACGCCTAATTCTCAGAGGAACGAGGCGACGAAGTCGCAAGAGGCGTGCCATGGTGCACGTCGAGAGCCTACGGGTGGGAGAATGGCCAAGATTCCCCGCAGTTCTTGCAGGGAGGCGGGCTTGGCCCCTTTATGTTGTGGCGAAACAGGCCGACCTAGCGCCCGATTTTCTTAAAATCGCAAATTTAATGCAGTTTGTATCGGATGGTTGCGATGAGGCGGGCACTCATGAGCCGACCGAGATAGGCGGGGCTAGTTGCCAAGCATATTGGCGACAAGGGAGAGAAGGTCTCCCATATTATAAGGTTTCGGGAGTAACTGCGTTAACTCATCGGCACAGAGGGCCTGCATCTCGGCTTCGTCTGCGTAGCCGCTGGCGATGATGACGGGCAGATCGGCTTGGCGGGACCGGAAACGTTGGAGCACCTGCTGTCCGCTGAGCTCGCCGGGCAGGGTGAGGTCCAGAACGGTGAGAGTGAAAGGGGCGTCCTCTTCCAGTGCGGTGTCGAACTGCTCGACGGCCGATTCGCCGTCACCGGCCTCCTGCACCTCATGTCCTTTGGCTCGCAAGAGATCCGCGACGACCGACCGGATCATCGGCTCGTCTTCCACCAGCAGAATGCGGGCGCCACTCATGCCCGCGGCTCAGGCAAGCGCCTGCAAGGCGGCATTGTAGTCGGGCTCCTGCCCAATCTCCGGGACCTGCTCGACGTAAAGAACGCGGTCCTGCTCGTCGAGCACGATGATGCAACGGCTCAGCAGCCCGGCGATGGGGCCATCGACGATTTCGACCCCATAATCTTTGCCGAGGGTCGAGCGGAAGGTCGAAAGGGCCACGACATTCTCGATGCCTTCCGCCTCGCAGAACCGCTTCTGAGCCATCGGCAGGTCAGCGGAAATCACGAGGACGACGGTGTTCGGGAGCTTGCCTGCTTCTTCGTTGAACCAGCGGGCGGAGGTGGCGCATACCGAGGTTTCGAGGCTGGGCACAAGGCTGAGGATTTTGCGTTTTCCGGCGAAATCTGCCAGGTGCACATCCGAGAGGTCGCCGCGCGTCAGGGTGAAGTCGGGCAGTTGCGAACCGGGTTCCGGCAGGTCACCGCAGGTATGAATCGGGGTGCCTTTGAGCGTAATCTGAGCCATGGTGGGTTGCCTCCTTTGATGAATGTTCGAGCGCCTATAGTTCTCGCACAGGATCTGGGTGCGCGCAACTCCCGGCAAAGAGAATTGTGGAAGGCGGACGCTCCCTGCTTGCCAGAGCTGGCAGCCGCGCGATATAGATGGGCAATCAGATGCAGGGAAAGGAACGGTTCGAGATGAAACAACGCAGCATATTTATTCTGGCTATTCTCGTCATGGCACATGCGGGGCTCGATTCCTCGTTTGCCATGGCCTCGCGCACGGGAGCGCGCACGGTGGCGCCTGCCCTGCTCGCCATGCCCGCGCAGTTTGCTACGCTACAGCTTGGCTTCGACATCGCGGAGCGCCACAGCACCGTTCTGGTGGCATACCAGTCTCAGGGAGTTGGGCGCGAACCACTCCTGCATGTCTGGGATGGCGCCCAGTGGGTACGCGTCGGACTTCAGGACATGCGGACCTTTTCCTTCATGAGCGTTGCGCCCAGTCGGGTTCTGCTGGTGGGCGACGAAAACACGCTGCCCGATGCCCTGGTTGAGGCGACGTCCGGGAGCGTCAGCCAATATGTCTTGCCCAGCACCGACACGGCCACAATGGTGAATCACTTCGGCCACTTCTACGATTTCCGCCCTGCGGACTGGCGCTGGTTCGCGGCCCGTTATGATTTGCAGCTTTCCGATCTGAATCAGCCAAGACGGGAAGGGTCCTGGTACGCACAACCCACCGAGGAGGTGCCTGCTTTCCCATTGCGCCCCAATCGGCGAGAGCGGCGTCGCGCCATCCGAAGCCGTTATGATCGCGAAGCCGAGCGTGCGCCCGCGCCGGTGGTCGAGGCGCCTGTGATGCCGCCCGAGCGGACCATTCGGGACGTGTCGCCGGTGCGTCCGGCGCCAGTGGCCCCTGCTCCTGCTCCCAGCCCGACTCCGGCACTGACGCCCCCCGCGGAACCCGAGGCGGTGATCGAGCTTGCCCCGATTCACCGGAGCCCCGAGCCGCCCGAGGCATCGATTCCCGAAATCCCGGCAGATTGGGAAGAACGTGCCGTTGCGACGGAAGCGCCCCCGGTCAAATAGTTGCGACGTCAACGGATTTTGATCGTTGTCCCATTGTTTCACATTTCTCCGCGCCCGCCCCGCAGTGCGAAGCAGGTGCGGCCTGGCCGCACATGCGGTTGGCCTGCTCCTCCTCCCGCTCTGTCTTCTGGTCTTCGGTTGTGCCTCTCCGGATGCCGCAACCCGAGCCGCGGAGGCGACCCAGCAGCGCGTGAAACTGATTCGCACGCAGTCCGGAGACCGCGTCACCCTGCAGTGGGAATCGCAGACGGGGGTCTATTACTCGGTGGTCTATACCACGAGCCTTTCCGAACGGCGGCCATGGCGGCAGATGCCGGAATACACAAACCTGCCCGGAACCGGCAGCACCATGACGGTGGTCTTCACCTCCCCGGAACCTGGTACCCTCTACTATCGGCTGATCGAAAGCCGCCGCCCAAGCCGCTGACCGCATAAAGACGACTTGCCGCGATGAGAGGGATTCGCCCTCGCGGTTCACGGTCTGGAAGAGTCGCGGTGGGGTGCCTCTATTTCCAGGGCCAACCTGATAAGACGTCCCCTTTCGCAAGAGGCGTAAGGTCCTGTTGATCCGTATCTTTCGCTCAATCTCGCCCAAACCGATCAGAACGGCGCGGAATTTTCTAGCGCGTTCTAAATTGTGAAATCGTTGGCGCCGAAAATGCTCCCTTACAGGGCATGCAATGAAGTCCTAACCGGAAAACAGAGAGTAGAAGAGGCGAATCTAAGCAGAACAACCCCACGCGATGGCCTAATAGGGTCTTTCTGATGCGAAATCGAATCACATATGAGAAGGATTGGGCGAGAATTCGCTCATTTGTGAGAAGCAGTGTGCTCTACTGGGTGGTAACCGGAGGCTTCGGGGCGGAAACGAGGGCGGAAGAATGAAAAAGCAAGATCAGACGATTCTGCTGGCAGACAGCCAGATCGACGAAATCGCGGCACTGAAGCAGGCGATCGAGAGCGGTATTCCCGGCACGAAAGTCGTGACGGCTGACCGGGGCGACCGCGCCCTTGATCTGGCCGATTCGCGCCCCTTGCGCGCGGTTCTTGCGGATATGCGGCTCAGCGATATGAGCGGCCTCAAGCTGCTTATGAAACTCAAGGCGAGCCACCCCGAAGTGGTGGCGATCATGCTTTCGGACGCTGGCGGCGACCGGGCAGAGTCCCTATGCCGCGAGGCCGGGATCGACGGATTCCTGGAAAAACCCCTGTCCATTCCACGCCTGCACGCCATGCTGGGGGGCATTGGCGAGGGTGAAGGCGCGGTGTTCCGCGGCACGCTCAGGGATCTCTCCGTGCCGGACGTGCTCCAGCTTGTGGTGGATCGCGAGCCTCCGATGCTGATGCGGATTGACAGCGAGCTAGGGCAGGGAGCCATCGAAATTGTGGGTGGCGAAGTGGTGCATGCGCGCGTTAACGGGAAGATTGGCGAGCAGGCCTTCCACGAGTTGGTTACCTGGCAAGCGGGCCACTTTGAAGTTGTCGACGTTCTCTGGCCGGAAGAGCGAACCATCGCGATGCCCCTGCAACAGATCTTGGTGCGCGCCGCCGCTTACGCCGAGACGAAGCGCACGGAAGAAGCGCGCGAAGAGAGCCGACGCATGCAGGAGGCGCGTCCGGCGACCTCGTTCTTCGACAGCACGACCCAGTCGCCGACTGCCGGCAGTATCTGGGACTATACGTCTCACTACACGCGGCCCGGCGCTCCGGCCTCCGCCGCTTCGCGGTCAACCCGCGCCGCTGCCATGGCCGCCATGCCCGCCTTCGCCGCGTACTATCGGGAGCGTGGCGGGGGCCAGCCGCTCCGCTTCAAGGCGCGCGAGTCGCGTCCCCCCGCACCGCCAGAGCCAGCCCCCGTGGAAACCGCACCGCCGGCACCGCCGAGCCCAGGGCCCATGCGCCGTCCGGTGCGCCTGCCCAGTGCGCGGCGCATTCTCGTCGCGAGTTCCCTCGCGATCTGCGCCATCATGGCAGTGGCCCACTTCAGCGGTCTCTTCACCGTGCAATACGCACGTGATTTTGCGCCCGCCTTCATGGATATGGTCCACGACATCGTCCCTGGCGCCGAGCGTCAGGAACGGGCACGGCAGACGCGCCGCACCGCAAACGCCGAGCCCAGCGCCGCCTCGGTGGCCATCAGTAACAATCGGCTCGCTCCCGCCGCGCCGTCGAGGCACGCAGGCCAGGCAACACAAGGCATTCGCCGCCAGAACGTCGCGGCAGAGACGACCGAGGCGCCCTGGCATCGGCTTACCGTCGGTGTCCGCGATGACGATCAACTGCTGTCGGGTGTGAACCATGTCGGCGTTCGTGCCGATCTCTTCGATCAGCTCCAGCTTGGCACAAACCCATGGGTCGACCTTCGCTGTACGCAAGGACGCCGCATGGGCGGTTTCGCCGTGCGCATCGACCATTCGCCCGAACCGGTTATCATGACGCGCTCCATGGCGCGCGGATTCGGCTACGGCCTCGAAGACGTTTATGAAGTGAATCTCCGGCCCGTTGAGTGGGCGAACAGACCGGGCCAGTCCGTCGCCTTCGAAACCCAGCGCGATCTGCCAGGCCGTTTCTGTACGTACTGGTACTCCGTGGGGCTCAGCCTTTCGGCCATGCAGGAGGCCGGCCTGACCCCCGGCGCCCATGCTGTGGTCCGCGGTCCGCAAGGCCTGCAAACCGTCCGCGTTCAACTTGTCGACCGGGGCCGCGATAACGAAATCTGGCTCAGCAAGCCGGTGCGCGACGCAGTCGGCGACGTGGAAGGCAGCGGGGCCATTGTCCTCTTCCCGAAAAGCTGAGCGCTCATCCCGGCAAGTGTCCGCTCCGCTCCGTTCGTGAGTCTGTCGCGATTCCGGGTGGAGCGCGGGTGCACGTGGCTCGCTCCAGCCCCAGGTCCCTCTATCGGGGCAAAATCGTGAATCTTCCGGCTTGAGTTAAGCCGTTTTTCGGGTATGCACTAGGCCGCATTCTCCGCGATGGAAGGCCGCGCAACCATCGGCCCGGCGCGGAAGCAACTAAAGTGAGGGTGTGCCCGTGGCCGAAGAACTCCAGCATCTGATCGAACGCATTCGCAAGGACGGCGTGGAAAACGCCGAGCGCGAAGCAGAAAAAATTATAAGCGGCGCCCGCGAGAAAGCCGCAAACATCGTGCGCGAAGCAGAAGAGAAGGCGCGCGAGATTGTCGAGAAAGGGAAGAAGGACGCCCAGGTCCACGCCGAGGCCGGCGAGCGCACCCTCGAGCAGGCCGCGCGCGACCTCATCATCACGGTCGGCGCGGGCGTCGAAGAAATCCTGAACGACCTGGCGGTCAAATCGGTTGGCGAAGCGCTCGAGATCAGTTTTCTCCGCGATATTCTTGGCCGCATCATCGACCGCTACTTCGAACAGGGCGCCTCCGAATCGCGCATCGAAGTGCTCGCCTCCGAGTCCGATCAGAAGCAGCTTATCGAGTTCTTCCGCAGCCGCTATCAGTCGCGCCTGGGCGAATCCCTCACGTTGCTACCCGACCACGAAGTCGTGAGCGGCTTCCGCATTCGCGCGGATGGCGACCGCGTAACGCACGAGTTCACGCAGGACGCGATCGCCGACGCCCTCGGCGCTTTCCTCCGGCCGCACTTGAGCGAGATCGTACATCGCGCGGCGCGCAACGAAGGGAGCTGAGGCGCGGTGGAATACCCCTACGTGGTCGCCAGCCTCCCGCTGCTGATTCTCGGCGAGCGTCCGACTTTCACCACACAGGAGTTCCTGTTCAAGTGTGAGGGCGCCCTGCTCGCCCACGATCTGCGCTGCCTGCGCCGGTTGCTCACGGGCGAGGCGGGCTCCTGCAAGCAGCCCTTTGCGCAGGCCTGGCACCGGCACGAAGAGCAGTTGCGCCTCGCTATCGCACACGTGCGCGCCGGTCGGCTCGGCATCGAGCGCCCGGAAGAATCGGTGAAGTATCGTACCCTCGAACCCGACGCACAGCGCGTCGTCGTGGACGCCTTCGCCAAAACCCATCCCCTCGAACGGGAACGCGTCCTCGACGAATACCGCTGGCACATGCTCGACGAGCTGGCCTTTCAGGACGCCTTCGGCCTCGCCACCGTGCTGGCCTTTGGCCTCAAACTAAGAATCGCCGAACGCTGGGCCGACCTGGAAACCGAGCGGGGCGAAAAAGCTTTTGAACAACATGCCGCCGGCATCGCGGAGAAACGGGAGACCGTATCAGCATGAGCGAAAACATTGGAAAAGTTGTGGGCGTCAACGGGAACCTCCTGCAGGTCGCCTTCGAGAATCCGGTCATCCAGAACGAGGTCGCCTTCGCGCGCACCGGTGACCTTCGCCTGAAAGCGGAAGTCATCCGCATTCGCGGCCGCGTTGCGGAATTGCAGGTGTTCGAAGACACCGCGGGCGTGAAAGTCGGCGACCCTGTCGAATTCACCGGCGACCTGCTCGCCGTGCAGCTTGGCCCCGGCCTGCTGGGCAAGGTGTATGACGGCCTGCAGAACCCGCTCATCGATCTCGCCGAACAGTGCGGCTTCTTCCTGCAACGCGGCACCTATCTGCCGCCGCTCGAAGCCGATTCCAAATGGGCCTTCACTCCGGTCGCGAAAGCGGGTGACGTGCTCACCGCCGGCGAAACGCTCGGCACCGTGCCGGAAGGCATCTTCGACCACCGCATCATGGTGCCGTTCTCCTTCCTTGGTAAATTTGAGGTCATCTCGGTCGTTGCGGAAGGCGAATACCGCGCCGACGCCACCATCGCGACCCTGCGCGACGCCAAAGGCAACGAGCGTGAAGTCACCATGCTCCAGCGCTGGCCCGTCAAGCTGCCGATCACCGCTTACGCCGAACGATTGCGCCCAACAGAACCGCTCGTCACCAAAGTGCGTATCGTCGATACCTTCTTCCCCGTCGCGCGCGGCGGCACCTACTGCATTCCCGGCCCCTTCGGCGCGGGTAAGACGGTCTTGCAGCAGGTCACCAGCCGCCACGCCGATGTCGACGTCGTCATCATCGCCGCCTGCGGCGAGCGCGCCGGCGAAGTGGTCGAAACCCTGCGCGAGTTTCCTGAACTCACCGACCCGCGCACCGGGCGCAGCCTCATGGAACGCACGCTCATCATCTGCAACACCAGCTCCATGCCCGTCGCGGCGCGCGAAGCCTCCGTTTACACAGGAGTGACCCTCGCCGAGTACTACCGCCAGATGGGCCTCAGCGTGCTGCTGCTCGCCGACTCCACCTCGCGTTGGGCGCAGGCCCTGCGCGAAATGTCCGGGCGCCTCGAAGAGATCCCCGGCGAAGAAGCGTTCCCCGCCTATCTCGAATCGGTCATCGCCTCCTTCTACGAGCGCGGCGGCGTGGTGCGCCTGAAGGACGGCAGCCTCGGCTCCGTTACCATCGGCGGCACCGTCAGCCCGGCCGGCGGCAACTTCGAAGAGCCGGTCACCCAAAGCACCCTCAAAGTCGTCGGCGCTTTCCACGGCCTCTCGCGGGAACGCTCCGACGCGCGCCGCTATCCCGCCATCGATCCGCTCGACAGTTGGAGCAAGTACGGCAGCGTGGTCGACGCCGACGACCTGCGCGCCGCCCGCACCATCCTCGTGAATGGCAACGACGTCGGCCAGATGATGAAGGTCGTCGGCGAAGAAGGCACTTCGCTCGAAGACTTCGTGCTCTACCTGAAATCGGAATTCATCGATGCCGTCTACCTGCAGCAGGACGCTTTCCACGCCGTCGACGGCGCCACCGATGCCGAGCGCCAGAAGTTTGTCTTCGGCCGCCTCGTCAGCGGCCTCAACCAATCGCTCGGCTTCGACGATAAGACGCAGGCCCGCTCCTTTTTCCAACGCCTCACCCGCACCGTGCGCGACTGGAACCGCGCCGCCATGGACAGCGACGAATTTAAACAAATCGAGGACACCATCAAGAAGATGGTCACGGAGGTCGCCACCTATGCATAAGGTCTATCGACGCATCGAACAGATTGCCGGCAACGTCGTCATGCTGGAGGCCGAAGGCGTCGCCAACGGCGAGCTGGCCGAACTCACCACGCCGCGCGGCACCTCCCTCGCACAGGTCATCCGCCTCGACGGCAAACGCGCCTACCTCCAGGTCTTCGCCGGCAGCCGTGGCATCCCGACCGACGCCCAGGTCCGCTTCCTCGGCCACCCCATGGAGGTCTCCTTCTCCGACGCACTGCTCGGCCGCGTCTTCGACGGCAGCGGCTCGCCGCGTGATAAGGGGCCGCGCCTCGGCGGCGATCAGATCGCCATCGGCGGCCCGTCCGTCAACCCAGCCAAGCGCATCATCCCGAAAAACATGGTGCGTACCGGCATCCCCATGATCGACATCTTTAACAGCCTCGTCGAATCGCAGAAGCTCCCCATCTTCTCCGTCGCCGGCGAGCCCTATAACCCGCTGCTTGCGCGTATCGCCCTCCAGGCCGAGGTCGACGTTATCGTCCTCGGCGGCATGGGCCTCAAGCACGACGACTACCTCTTCTTCCGCGACACACTCGAAGAGAGCGGCGCCCTCTCGCGCTCCGTGCTCTTCATTCACACCGCGGCCGACCCCACCGTCGAATGCCTCATGGTGCCGGACATCTGCCTCGCCGTCGCTGAGCAGTTCGCCCTCCAGGACAAACGCGTGCTGGTGCTGCTCACCGACATGACCAACTTCGCCGACTCGCTCAAGGAGATCTCCATCACCATGGAGCAGATCCCCTCGAACCGCGGCTATCCCGGCGACCTCTACAGCCGCCTCGCCGCCCGCTACGAGAAGGCGGTCGACTTCGAAGGCGCCGGCTCCATCACCGTCCTTGCCGTCACCACGATGCCCGGCGACGACGTGACGCACCCCGTGCCCGACAACACCGGATACATCACCGAAGGCCAGTTCTACCTTCGCAACGGACGCATCGAGCCGTTCGGTTCGCTCAGCCGCCTCAAGCAGTTTGTCAATGGCAAGACGCGCGGCGATCATCGCACCATCATGGACACCATGATCCAGCTCTATGCCGGTTACCGCGAAACCCTCGAAAAGCAGGCGATGGGCTTTCGTATGAGCGACTGGGACCGCAAACTTCTCAAGTACGGCCAGCAGTTCGAGGGCCGCATGATGGACCTCAGCGTGAACATCCCACTCGAAAAGGCGCTAGACCTCGGCTGGGAAATCCTCGCCGACAGCTTCACCCCTGAAGAAACCGGTATCCCCTCGAAGATCACCGATTCCTTCTGGCCCAAGAAGTCGGCTGCGGACGAGCCGAAAGAAGAAGAAGAAGAAGAAGAAGAGGCCGCCGCCACCGCCTGACCCTCCACGCCGTTCCGCCATGGCCAAGATCAAGCATACCAAGAACGAGCTGAAGGCGCAGCGCGACGCCTTGAAGCGCTTTGAGCGTTATCTGCCCACGCTCCAACTCAAGAAGCAGCAGCTCCAACTCGAAATGCGGAACCTCGAAAAGAAGATCGAAGAGCTGCTGCACGAACAGCGCCGCGAAGAGGATCGGC
>SLOV01000271.1 GCA_007132345.1 Kiritimatiellia bacterium | reverse complement strand
TCCCGCGCCACGCCCATCTGCTCTGGCGTGAACTGCGTTTGCTGCGCATTCTGGGCCATGCTGATCTTGGCCACCTCGGGGCTCATGCCTTCCGGCACGCCGAACATGCCGCCCAACTGCTGGCGGTCGGTGGCGGCGTGGCCCATCATTTCCTGAATCTGCTGCATTTGCAGGCTCTGCCGCTCGGCGCTCAGGGCATTGTTCCGGGCCTCCAGCCCGCGGAGTAGACCGTGAATGCCGTTGGCACTCATCACGCCCGGGTCGGGCACCATGGACTGGAGTTCCGGGCTGGCGTTCCATAGCGCCGTGAAGCCCTTGATAATCTCCTGATCCTGCTTCTGCTTCTCTCGAAGCTGCGCCCGCGCATCCAACCCTTTCTCCAGCCCGCGCCCGATGTTCTGTGCCGCGGCGGAGATGCCGCCATACTTCAACTCCGCGCTCCGGTCTTGTACCCCTGGATTGTAACTAAATGGCATGATGTTTCTCCTAAGCTCCACGTGTAATCAGGGCCGACAAGATAGGCCCGGCAATAGAAGTGATCCCCTGCACCCCAGCGCCGTACCGCGCGGCGTCTGCGTTCATCTGTGCAATATGCCGGGCTTCGCCGGCATTAAATAACGCATTCTGCCAACTGTTCTGCGCGTTGTAGCCGGCCAGGCCACCCTGCAAGCCTGCGCTCAGGTTCTGCCCGTACATCGACGATGCAGCCGCCTGGTTCCCGCCGAACAGGTTTCCGGCGTATTGGTTGAACGGGTCGAACAGGCTGGGGCCGTCGCGCCCGGTCGTCGCCGCCACGCCCATTGTGCTGCTCGGCCGGCCAAGCACACGCTCGTACACGTCGCCGCCCACCATTTGGTTTGCATTGAGCATGTTCATGCCGAACCCGCGCGCGCGGTCCTGCAAGGCGCGCCGATACGCCGTATTGTTGGCCAACTCATCGAAAATCGCGCGGTTACTCATGGCCATGCCGCGATCCGCGTGCGCCGCCCGGCTCTGCTGGGTCAACATCCGCTCCTCGTCGGGCATGATCCGCCCGTCCGCGCCCAGCTCCTGCATGGCTTGCCGATTCAGAATGTCGATCAGCGCCGCCTGCCGCGGGTCGGCCTGGAACGCCGCCTCCATAGCCCGCGGACCCAGCCGCTCCACGTCGCCAATGTCCCGCCCGCGCTGCTCGCCGGCCAGGTCGAAGCCCAGCCGGGCATACAACGGCTGGTAGCGCTGGGCAATATCCCAATCAAGAGCCGCATATTGGGGGCGGAACTGCCGCTCTGCCGCATAAATTTCCGGGGCCATCTCCAGTTGCGCCCGCAACGTCGCCCGGACCTCCTCGCCAATGTCACGCGGCGGCGGCGCGGACGGAAAGGCAAACTGGAACGGCTCCGGCGCATACGACTCCCAGCCACCCGCCGGATACGGCGGAGGCTTGGGCTCCCGACGCGACCCGCTCGCTCCCATCAAACCTCCAATTGTGCCGCCTACCGGCCCGCCGACCAGCCAGCCCAACCCTCCGCCAACGACCGTATCTCGAATTCTCTTCCAGGGCATAATCTTCTTCTCCTCAATCAATCGCCAGCGTCCGCCGACCAATCGCCAAATACCACGCGCCGGCACCAATCGTCCATGTTGCGGGTCGCTCCTGCACTGCATTTTGCACGCACGTGAAGCTGTCCAAGCTCACCGCGTTAATTTCAATGGTCGTATCTTCGCTCGGCTGATAATACCGCTTGGTCAGAAAAACCATTGGACCGCTGGTATATCTCTTGGCAAAGCTCACTGTCTTTATTTGCACTGGATTGTCTGCATCCACCGTGAAGGGTGGCACATTGCCCCACTGGATCAGCAGTTCGCCAATATGCGCGTATCCTGCCCGGTTGCTTAGCCACGTCAAATTCCGAAACACTGCGCCCAGGGCCAAGTCGTCGTTTGTAATCGTGCCATCCAGAATCTTCTCGCTGGTCACGGCATTGTTGGCCAGCTTCGCGGTCGTTACCGCGCCGTCGCCCACCCCGAATTGCGCCGCAATGTTCTCCGCCAGCTTGTCCGCCGTAATCGTACCATCCGCGATTTCCCGCGCCGTAATTGCGCTTGCAGCCACGCGCAGCACCGCGTCGCCCAGGATGCGGTTCAGCTTCTCATACGTCAAGAGCTCCCCTTCCGTTTCGTTAAACAGAAAGCCCGGCGTTATCTCGATATTCCCACTGCTCATATCAACCTCGCATTCCTGTTGCGTATTCGGCGCCCACGCGGCCAGTGCTCGCGTTCTGGATTTGTTGCGTCATAAACTGCAAGTGTTTCACGCGCGCCTCCAGCATGGCCTTGCTTGTGTCGCTCATGTCCTCGATCGCGTTCGGGTTCGCCTGCACGATCCGCTCCAAGGTCTGCAAGCGGAGCGGCCAATTCTCGTTCATCTCCGCCATCTGCGGTTCGATGCCCGCCTTGATCTTCACGAAGTTCATTTCCTCGTCGGCGGCCTCGCGCTGGTCCGCCGTCTCGACGGGCTCGATCACTTCATCGGCCAGGGTCGGGTCCATGCTTCGCGCCATCCAGGCCACAAGCCGGTCGGTGCGCACTGTTGCGTGCCGGTCCATCGGCAGGAGCATCTGCTGCCACAACTGCGCCTTCTTCACCATCTGCTCCATGTCCAGGCTGGTCACGTCAAAGGCCAGCTCGAAGTCGTACAGGTTCTGAATGTCCTTCGTGCTCCGGTCCATCTCGAACCCTTCGCCTACCACGCGGGCCACTTCGTCTTCCGGCATGTACTGCATGATCAACTGCACCACCATGCTCAGCACCCCGGTCATGTTCTCCAGCCAATCGTCCACCAGGTCCTGCATGGCCAGGATATGCTCCTGCGCCGCCAACTCCACGTCCGGGCGCCCGGTCAACTGGTTCACGTACCGCTCGCTGTCCCGTGCGTATTCCTTCGCGCTCTTGGGCTCGTCGGGCGGCTTCATCCATTCGATCTCGCCCGGCCGCCGTTCCTTGATCTGTTCCATCGGCCCGATCACCAGCCCCAGGTGGCCACGGCGCCAGGGCACCTTGATCGGCGGGATGGTAGCTAGTTGCGCGTGGTCCTGCCGCGCGTCCTTCTGCCGCTTCTGCTCCTGTTGGTCCACCATCAGAAGTTCCGGCCAGCCACGACTGTCCCACAGGTAGTCGGTCAGCGTCTCGCGCTGGAAGGCCACAAACGGATATTTCCCGTGCCGGTATCCCAGCAGTTCCTTCGCCTTCGCCGCTTCTTCGCACTGGCCGTGGAACGTCAGCATGTAGATGCCGGGAATGTTGTCGTCGTTCGTCGCGCGCCAGTAGGCGGTCAGCACCTCGTACAGCCCGGCGTATTGCCCCGCATCCTCGCGGCGGTGGCTCCGCACTTCAGCACTGTAATCGCCCTCCACCTGGTCATCGCTTCGGCTCGGGAAACTGGTCTTGCCTTCGTGCTTCAGAACCCCGGCCACGAACGCCTCGCTCCAGCCGTGACTCACGATCCGCTCGCGCAACATCGGTTCCGTCAACCATTCGCGCGTCAGGATCATCCGCGCCGCCTGCAAGTCGCGGGAATTGCTCGGCACAAAAATGTCATCAAACAGACGAAACGCCTGCACCCGCGGCCCGTCATACGCCACGTAGGGCACCGGGAAGTCCGCCGTTTGCTTCTCGCGCAGGTCGCGCGCAATTTGACGCGCCCGCTTCTCGTTCAAGTGCGGGGCCACCGCCTGAAACAGGCGCGCCGCCAGTTCTTCCTGGTCCGGGTCCTGGATCATGTCCAGCGCCGCCAACGCATCCGCCGGGTCGATCTCCTGCGCTTCGGCCAACTGCCCGATGAGTTGCTGCATGCCCTCCAGCGTCACCGTCTGGTTCTCCAGCGCCGCTTCCCGATGCCAGAAGACACCCATGAACCCCACCGCCGGCGAGTCCCCCTCCTGATAATTGGCCACCGCCTTGCTCGCCCGCCGCAACTGCTTGCGCAGTTTCGAGCCCATCAGCCACTTCATCAGCTTCTTGATCTGCGCCGCCTTCGCCGCGTCGCTGGCCTCCACTTGCGTCACGCTCAGCATACCCCGCTTCTGCGCCGCCATCAGGACCCGGACCCGCTCCTGCACCACCATGTCGGCCAAGCGCAACCGCGTATCGCTCGCCCCCTCAAACGGAAACGGCTTCTCGCCCAGGCTCTCCTCATGTTTCAGCCCATCTTCGCTCTGCCCGTCCCAGCGGCAGTATCGGATATTGTCCGCCCACTCGCGGCGCCGCCAAATGCCCTTGCCGGCGTCGGAGTTAATTTCCTGGATCTCCTGTTTGATCCAGGTCAGGTCCGCCGGCGTGGCCTTAGCCGTGCCGCCCGGCCCTTTCACCCGGTATCCCGCGTTCCGGGGCCGTTCCTGCTCGTCATCTGTCGTTTTCCGGTACATCGTCACTCCGTCACGCTCGCCAGCACCCACACGTCCACGCTGCCGGCCGTCAGTTTGTCCAACGTATCGCCCACCGCCGTGGCGCGCAGCCGCACCGCCGTCCCGCTGCTCCCGTGCGTCTCACCTTCCAGAACACTTTCCAGATCGAACTCCGTATCGCCCACCGCCTGCGCCACGTCGTAGCCGCTCAGATACTTGTCTGGCGCGCCGGTCACGCCCACGTCCACGTTCACTTCTGTGATGCCCGTCCCGGCAAACGCCGTGCTGGCCTTCACCTTCACCGCATGCACCACCAGCCCCGGCAACCCGGTGAACAGGTCCACGCTCGTACTCGCCGCCGGCGCCTGTAACTGGCTGAACGTCACCGTAGCCTTCACCCAGCGCGGGACACTCCAGGCCGATGCAAACTTACCGCCCTGCACCACCAGCGTGGCCGGGTCCACCGCGTCGCTCGTCGGCTGCAAGCCCTCGGCCAGGTCATA
>SLOV01000401.1 GCA_007132345.1 Kiritimatiellia bacterium | reverse complement strand
AGTCCAGGGCGGTTAACGCGGTCTCGCTCGACGAGGCGCCCTTTACCGACGACATGGTCCATGAATCGGCCAAGCATGCGCTGGAACAGCGCAAGAAATACGCCCGCTGGCTTGATTCCGACGACGCGGTCGTGGTGGCCAACGCCATGCTCATCATTACCGGCCGCGTCTTGAAGATGCTCAAGCGGCTGAAAGAGGCGCAGGGTGTAGCCTTCGAGGAAAGCGGCGGCTTCCGCGAGCGGCTAACGACGAAGCGCATTGAGGCGCGGGAGGGTCAAAAGGTTGCGGAAGCCCCCGAGTGCCCGCAGTGCGGAAAGCCCATGCGCCGACGCCGGTCGGCCAAAGGCGATTTCTGGGGATGCTCCGCGTTTCCGGACTGTAAAGGCACGAGACCGGCATGAGGCAAAGAGGCAAACAGACCGTGTTGACCGATTGACCCCATTGACCATTTGGTCAACCCATGGGGAATCCGGGTCCGACCTAGACACTAGACATTAGGCGCGCAATAGGGGGTGTGTGTGATGATCTGTAAGACGCAGTAGCTCCTGAAACATTTATCCCACGTCTCCAGATTCCAGATTTTAAGTCCGTCGACAGAAGCAGAGGGTCATGTATAGCCTACACACGTCCGTATCGATGAATCTGTCCACTGACGGGCTCGTATCACTCCCGTCACACGTTGGCTGGCAGGCGCCCCTCCAACTTCGAGGGAACCACCATCCTGGAGGGCGGAGTTACACGAGTAACAAAAGTAGCGGGAGCTTCCAGCTCCCGGAGACGCAAAGACACAACCCCCGCCTTCCCTACCCTTCGCACCCTTTGGTCCCGGGGCCTTTGCGAGGGTACGAAGCAGGTTCTCCCGCTCACAGATGAACTCCATGAGCCTTGCCTCGCCACTTGATTTGTTAGAGACTCACCTCCGGCTGGAGAAGTGAATTGTGGAAGCGAACCGTCATCTTGAGAATCTCACCATGCTCCTCGACGAATCGGGCAGAGCGGCAATCTATCCGTGTATTCGCGATCTGCTCGTGAATGGTCTCGATGTATCCCGCTTCAAGCCGTCCGATCCCATTCCAAATCGTCAGGACGTCACGCAATACGTAGCCGCATGGTGCAGGGGAGAGGCTCGCTTGGAAGAAGATGAATGCCGGACATGGCTCTGCGATTATGCGCTGTCCATGCTCTCGTCATTATCCCGTTCGTCCCCGTCTGCGATCCGCCACAGCACGAAATCCAACGTGAAGTACATCTATCGGAGCGAACCTCCGTTTGTCTGTGAGCGCGAAAGCAACCGGTTTCGAGCCGCGTGTAGCCCAACATGTCCCGTCTACAGCGAGATGGAAACCAGAAGCCGGACCCCTACGCCCACTCGCGATTCCTTGACCACGATGGTCCATCAAAAGGCTACAGAACCTTCAATGGCTGCGATTTTGCCAGTCAAGGAGCGCTATCGCAAGCAATTCCAATCTGCAGTTCGACTCATCTCAGATGAACTTTCCAAAGGAACGAAGAAGGCCGAGATTCTAGCCTTACTTCAGAAAAAGCGCATGAAGACCAGGACGGGTCGAAAGTGGACATATGCCATTCTGAATTCTGAAATCAAGAAGCTCGGTCACAAGCGAAAACCAGAGGCGGCAAGTGCGCCTCCACGTTCGACGGAACCAGAAGACGGAAGGGCAAAGCTACACGAACGACCAAAGTAGCGGGAGCTTCCAGCTCCCGGAGACGCTACGACACAACGCCCACCTGCCCGACCCTCTGCGGCCCTGCATCCTGGTGGAATCCAAATGGAGCAGTCGAATTGCCAAACGATGACACTTCATCCAACACTTTGTGGCCACCCTTCCCTGAGCGCGCGCCAATCACCCCGGCAAATCGGGAACCACCGGCGGCTCTGCGCGGTGTTTACGCAAAGGGCGTGACATGCGACGGAAAAAACCGCCCGTACTGAACCTGACCCACGCCCAGCGCAACCAGCGCAGCAACGCCGCCGCCAACCACAAGGCCCACAACAGCATGGCGAATCGATACCACCAGATGGAAATGGAATAGCAAACGGGTTGCGGTAATTCCGCGCCGGAACGTGCTTCGTACCAACGCAACAGCGTGCGCGAAGAGCCGTTGCCGCGCACGAACATCTCTGGATGCCCCAGCAGCCCCTCCGCGACAATGGCCACAAAGACCCCCAGCGAGATGACCGTTAGAGCGATCAACGAAACCTGGAGAAGGTTGAACGCCATCGGCCGCCAACCGCCGGCCCCGCGACGTGCGGACAGCAGAAACAACCAGAGTACCACGAGCAGTGCGGCAGGCAGGGGAACCTGTGTCAGCCCGATCGAGAGGAGCATCCATTCGTACAGCTTCAGCGGCGAATCGGGCAGACGATGAAGCACCGTCGCCGCGAGGAGCGCGACAGCCAGCACTGCCCAGAATCGGACGGCTGGCCCCCGCCGCGGACCCGCGGCCCAGAGCACCCAGCGATCCCCCGGTACACGCACTGTTTGAGTTACGTTGGCGCTCTCAACCGGGAGCCGCACCGACCCAGCCCGCGATGCGACGTGCAGCGGCTCCCGATTCCTGTATTCGATAACAATCTGCTGTGCACCGGGTCGCAGCGGCACCACCAGGAGCCCGTCGGCCAGCCGCACGGGAATCGCCTCGCCGTTGACCGTGAGCGTGGCGATCTCCGCACCGTCCGGCAGCTCGATCGGAAAATCATCGCCGAGACTGGCCTGTATCGAGAGTTCCAGCCTGGCACTGCGCTGCCTGCGCCCCAGGGTGACTTCCTGGCTGGCGCCATGCACCGTCACGGTCGCACCGGGTACGGCGTCGGGGCGGCGCACTTCGAGCTGAACGCTTTCGCCGGGCCACGGGCGCCAGACCGGATTCAAGGCGGCGGCGGTGGGTTCGAAGACAGGGGCCAATCCTGATATCGAAACATTCCACACCGGAGAAGCCATCAACTCCCAGCGCTCGACCCACGTGTCGGCTTCTCTTGTGGAGAGTTGCAGGGATTCCACGAATGGGAGGCCACTCTCCCAGGACCTGGACCGCTGGGAGGCCGAAAGCCGGACTTCGATGAAGCCATCTCGTACTGTGGCGTTCGGTGTCACGACGTTCTCGCCGGGCAGCAGAGGAAGGCGTAGCGCAATCGCGTTGCCGGGCGGCGAGAGGCGCGTGACGGTGGTGCGAACCTGCCAGACAAGACCCAACTCCAGCGTACGCCGTACAGAGACGATAGATTGGAAGTCCTGCCGGTCATAGGCGGCCTCGCCCGCGGCCTCGCGCTGCTCACGCACGAGGAAAACCTGCGCTTCGGGCGTGCCGTCCGGGCGGATCCCGGTAACCGTCCATCCGGGCGCATCGACGACCACCCTGCGAGGGCGTAGCAGGAAGGTCCACTGCCATTCGCTGACCTCCGCCAGCATGCCCTCTACCGTCACCCGATGAATGCCGGGAGGGAGCACAACCCAAAGAAAGCCTTCATCGCGGCGGAGCACGGGGGCTTCTTCGCCGTCGATTTCCACTGTGACCGGCGACCAGGCAGGAAGCCGGGCGGGCAAGGGCACCGCGCAGCGCGCTGCGACATGAATCTCGGACTCGATCCGTATGCGACGCCCTTCGATCTGCAGGGTCGCCGAGGCAACATCCGCGGCGTTGGGAAAGGCGGTGTCCACTTCGAGGAGCCGGGCCCGCAGGGTCTGGATCAGTTGCTCGTCGGGGAACTGCGCCTGCACCTGCGCCTGGAGTTGTGGCGGAGAACCAGCCAGCAGGAGAATCGCGGCGACGGTCTTGAGGGCAGCCCTGCCGGGCATCGCGCCCGGCGGTGTGCGGCGTCCAAGCAGGAGAAAGGCAAGCAGCACGATCAGACTGACGCGCAACAATCCAAGGGCACGCTCTACGATGGCAGGGACGAGAATGGGGCGTACCTGTTGGCCGGGTGACACCGGTCCGTTCCAGGCGAAACGAACCTCGCGCCAGGTCCAGTCTGGCAGCCCAGGGCCGGTTTGAATGCGGGCCGCGGCGTCCTGCATCAGGTTCTGGGCCGGGGGCGCCTTTTCAGACGGCAGATCGTAGGGCATCGCGCGAGCGGCAGGGCGTCGCACCCGATCTGCCTGCACGGCAGCCGCAATTTCAGGTTCCATCATCAGCGCACCATCCAGGGTCGCGGGATCGCGGAAGGCCGTGACGGTTCGGAGTGGCGCCCCGGCAGTTGGCCCCACTTCTTCCAGTTCGGGGAAGATTACTTGCTGCAATTGCGTCGCGATAAACGGGGCCGCAACGAGCACGAGGATCGCAATGGCACTCCACTTCCAGATCTGGAGAAATCGCTGCAACCAACGGTTCGGCGGCGCCACCCCGAGCAGAACAAGGGGCAAGAGCAGAAAGAGCCAGGTATAACGCGGTGCGCCCGGTTCATGGTACGCGAGGCCGAAAGCGGCGAAGGCAGCAAGGCCTCCGGCGAAGCCCCAAACCCGGAAGACCGCCAGCGAGAAGATCAGCAGCAGAAACAGGTCCAGTAGCGTCCAGGCGGTGAGCCAGTCGCCCTGCACCTCGTCGGCTCCCCACAACGCAAGCAGGCGCCAGCCGGGGGGCAAATGTAACCGGACTTGGACGCGATCCGCATCGGCCATCCAGCCGGAGGCCGGCAGGGTTCGATCATTGCTCAAGCGACCGGATGCCTCAATGCTCACCTGGCGAGTTCGCAACTCGATCCCGTGGGCGCCGGTTTCCGGATTCCGCGTGATGAGCTGCCCTTCCCCCGCGCTTCGAACGGAGCCGAGTTCCTGGCCCTCCGCTACGTCCAGCCGCCAGATCTGCTGCATACTGCCGGTGATCCCGTCACGGAACGTGAGGCCACCGCCATCATCGTCCAACCAGAGTGTCCGTTCGATTCGCAGTCCCTCCGGGCGCCGTTCGCCCATGCCGCGCAGTCGTTCCACCATCTGGAACGGGGTTGCGATCTCCCAGCGGAACACTGGGAGATCGCGCCAGGCCTGAGGGAAGGTGGTCTGTGTGACATCGACCGAGGGCAACCCCGTGACTTCCACGACGCGAAAATCGGGGCGGGCCCGAAAGCCAACCAGCGCTTCGGGCACGGCGGCGGCGTCGGCGAAGCGCACCTCCTCGGGATGCGTCAGGCGGAAGGCATCGACGCGCACCGTCCATTTGCCGGCACGAACCTGCACCCGCATGCGCCCCTCTTCGTCCAACGCCACGGGCAGGGCCGCGGCAACCGTTGCCGGCGTCCACCCTTCCGGCACGACGAGGCCGAGTTCCTCTTCGCGGCTCTTGCCCGAAACCACCAGTTCCAACTCACTACGCCACCACAAAGGGATCCCGTCTTCGATCACGGCATAGAGATTGACGGAGAGAAAGTCCCGATCTGCTTCCGCTGCGACCTCGTCCCGCCGCAGCCAGAGCCCGCCGGTGGCATCCCAGGTGGGCACATCAACGACCTCGCCGTTCAGCGTGAGCGAAAGCAATCCGATTTCGGGAGGCAGCGCAAGCTGCTGCGGTATATCGGCCCAGACATACGTTGCCTGCACACGATGCGCCCCAGCGGGCAGCCGGATCGCCGGCCGACGCTCCCGCTCGACAACAGCCTGAACGGCTCCATTCGCGCGAACGTCTGAAGGCCACCTGCCCGGCCCGCCAGGAAGCGACACCCAGGTTTCGGTGTAGACCTTTACCTCGAACTCCGCGCGCGCCCCAGATTCATGGACATCCAGGCTCAATCTGGACGGCCAGGAGCAAAGCGGGGTCCGGGCATCGCGCCATGGCCGGGGGCAGGCCGCCTCCACATCGTCCCAGGTGGCCCACCCGGCCCATGGCTGGAGGGCATCGGGAATGACGCGTTCGCCTGCGGCGGTGGGTCGTAATCCTGCGCAAAGCAGGAAGGAGAGGAACCCTGTCGCAATGGAACGATGAGATAAGCCACACATGATTGCCTCCTATGGGTTGCGCCTTCATTCTAGGCGCCGCGCTAACCGCATGGCGACACGATTTCAGTCAACCCCAGCAATTCTCAGTATGGCCCTTGCCGCCTGAAGGCGGGACTACAAACGGGCGAAAACCCAGCGGAAAACCGTTCGTAGTACCTGCTTCCACAGGCCCGAAGGACCCGTTCCGGGCCATACCGAGAATTGCTGGGCCAACCCGCGAGAAATGCCGCAAAGGCTATCCCACCACAGACATGCAGCGCAAAGAGAGGCTATAAAAACCCTGTGAATTCCTGGATCATTCTTCCTATCTTTTCCTTGTTCCATCGACCTTCGATCGGCTAAAGAAAAGATGTAAGTGAGAAATCGATGTCGTTATCAGATTCAACGATCCGCACCCTTTATCGGCAACTGGTTGAAAACCAGCCAGACCTCATCTGCCGATTTCTTCCGGACACCACGCTAACGTTCGTCAACAAGGCCTACGCCGACTTTTTTGCCAAGAGCCCGGAAGAACTGGTGGGCAGCAAGTTCATCGAGTTCATCCCGGAGGATGACCGCGCCGGCGTGATGGAGCTGCTTGCGACCTTTTCCCCGGAGAAGCCATCGCACCGTTACGCCCACCCAAGTCGTGGAGGCGATGCAAAGGTCTATTGGCATCTCTGGCATGACTACGCATTCTTCGACGAGGACGGAAGGCCTGCGGAGTTCCAGTCAGTTGGCATCGATATTACCCTGCAGAAGCGCGTCGAAGCGCGCATGGAGGAAGTTAGCAGGCTCTTTCTCTCTCTGGGCAAGGACTTCGACCAGGATGTGGCCCGACTGACCGCCTTCTTCGGGCAACTTCTTGGCGCCGATACTGCTTTGTACAACCGGAAACAGGACGGCCACCTGTTCTCTCATGGCATCTATCGTCCTCTACCCGGATATGATCCCGTCAAGATCCCGGAAGGACAGATTTGCAAGCACCTGCTGGATGCTGGGACCGACCGCACGACCGTCATCCACCATCTCTCACGGTCGCGCTTCGCGTCCTCCAACCCGGATGTCCTTGCCTTTGGCTTCGAAACCTATGTCGGTCATCCCGTCTTTCTTCGAGGCCAGGCGATCGGCGTGCTTTGCGCACTCTTTCATCGCCATGTAGAGGTCTTGCCAGAAGACGAGCACTTCCTGGCATTGCTCGCATACGCCCTCGGCGAACAGGAGGAGCGCGCTCTGGCCCTCGCCGAGCAGCGCAAATTGCAGGCCGAGCTTGCTCTGGCACAGAATATCGAATCCGTCGGACGCCTCGCGGGAAGCATCGCACACGACTTCAACAATCAATTGACCGTGATTACGGGCCTGGCCCAGCTCCTCCTCATGAATGGAGAGGATGGCGGCGAGGCCCCCGAGGAAGCAGCCGATATTCTCACGGCCTCACGTTGCGCCACGCAACTGACCAACAAGCTGCTCAGTTTTACCTGCCGCCAACCATCCAGCCCCATTGCGCTCAACCTGAACGAATCCATCAAGGCCATGCTCCCCCTGTGGCAGCAGTCCGCCGATAAAGCACGCCTGCAGTGGCATCCCGGCGCCGACCTCTGGGGGGTCCGCCTCGATCCCACGCACCTCGATCAGATACTCGCCAACCTGCTCGTGAATGCCCACGAGGCGATCTCACCGGGCGGACGGATCGAACTGGAAACCGCGAACCTGACGCTGAGCGATGCAGATCTGAATCGCCCCGGAGACCTGTCCGCCGGCGATTATGTAGTCATCCGCGTGCGGGATGACGGCAGCGGCATGGAACCGGAAATTATGGCGCGGATCTTCGAGCCCTTTTACACCACCAAGCCGGGCGGCATCGGGACAGGGCTTGGTCTCTCCACCGTATTCGGCATCGTGAAACAGAATCAGGGCGCCATCACGGTGGAGAGTCGGCCGGGGCAAGGCACCACCTTTACCGTCTTTCTGCCCCGCCATGCCGCACCGACGACCTCCGTTCATCCGCCCGCGACAACCGGAGCGATACTGGGCCGGGGCGAACGCATCCTTCTCGTTGAAGACGAGCCGGCTGTCCTTAAACTCGCGCGCAGAATTCTCGAAAAGTCCGGGTTCTCCGTACTTCCCGCGAACGGCCCCGCCGAAGCCCTCCGGTTGGCGAAAGAGCACGCCGGGCAGATCGATTTGGTTCTCACCGACGTCATGATGCCTGAAATCAATGGACCTACCCTCGTGGAACGATTGTTGGCCGAGGATCCGTCGCTGAAGTGGCTGTTCATGTCGGGATTCACCGCTGATGTGCTCCAGAACAAGAGCGCACTCACGAAAGGTGCGCCCCTGTTGCGTAAGCCCTTTTCAGTCGAAAAGCTGATCGGGGCCGTGCGCACGGCGCTCGATGCGCGCCAGGACAACGCGGCAGCCGCACTCTAACAGGTGTGTTGATTTATTCGGCGCGCGGGCGGAATGTCCAATCGCCAGCGGGCCTTCGAGAAGGCGCGCAAGAAAGCGGGTTCCCACCTTCGCTCGCTACCGCGGGCAGCCGAGCACCCGCAAAAATGTGGAGTGCGCCTTCTTGAAGGCGCTTTCTTCCGGGGGTTCTTGAACCCCCGGAACTCAACGGATGACAGCCCCGTGCTTCACCATGCAATTGTGCACAGCGCTGGATTGCAAGAGGGCACGGCACGCATTGAATCAATCAACACACCCTGGCGGCTGGCAAATCGAGAAGCCATGCGGCAATTCTCAGTATGGCCCGGAACGGGTCCTTCGGGCCTGCTGAAGCAGGTACTACGAACGGTTTTCCGCCGGGTTTTAGCCCGTTTGTAGTCCCGCCTTTAGGCGGCAAGGGCCATGATGAGAATTGCTGGAAGCCATGCGCGGTGCGTATGCGCGCTGACCTGATATAAGGCTATACATATTATTGAAGACGAGACGGTTACGGTGTACGCGGCCCTCTCGAATGGGTATCATAATGATATGAGGACGACACGGCAGAGCCCGCCTACGGCTGCCGATGATATCGGCGCGGCAGCCAGGCAACGGGATCTGTCCAGCAAAAGCGGACAGGACCTCACCGAATACATCATCATCGTTGCCCTCATTGCCATTGGCACGCTCCTGGTCATCAGCCTCTTTGGCCAGCAAGTGAAAGGCGTCTTCGCAGGCATCACCGGAGGGTTGGCCGGCATTGGAAACGCGCAGGACGACACCGGTTTCAACGAGATCGGGCCACAGGTCAAACGGAGCGGCATGGACACCTACGACGAAGGCGTTGGCGCCGGCCCCGGCGCGGGGCCTCCCGAGAGCGGCCCAAGCGGCGGCGGTTGCTCCCGTAATTGATCGGATGGGCGAAGCAGGGCCCCGTCTCCAGACCAGGTCTGAGCCGGCTTCCCTCCGGTCTGCCGTCATTCTTCTTCCTCTCGGCGCCTCCTTTGCACGGACACCGGGACGTCCAACGTCTCTATATGGCTTTCCAGACCATGGGCATAATGCGGGGTCACCTAATCATCAGTCCCTTGTCCCTCATCTGCGCCCACTTGTTCATCTCCATCCGCCAGGAACTCAGCGCGTCTTCGGCGAATCTCCGACTCTAACTCCAATTCGAAGGTCAGTCCGTCAAAGAATTCGCTGTCGTCTGCCTTGTTGGATATGGCTTGAACGACAAGCCAGCCATGCTCGCCCAGAATGCCATACAATCGCAGTGTCTCCTGATTCACGTTTTCGTTCTGGCATCAACTTACCCCGCCTCGCTTGAAAAGGGCTAATGTGCAACAATACCCGGTTCCTCGCGCGTTCTGCAACTCGCCTCATACGCCGTTTGATTCTCGATACGCGCCCCACTACCGTCCCCACTATAAGATGTACATATGTACGGACCGCCCCCTCTACCCTTTGGACTATCCGGCGGCGCATCAAGGCCGTCTCGGGCGATAGTCCACAGGATCGATACAGGTATCATAAAGAGCGCGGTCGACGCGTATCCAGTCGGTCTTGTTGATGCCGCGCGTGTTGTGGCTCGTGGGACTTGAAGGGAATGCGCTGGCGATTTTGAACCAGCGGCCTTGATCTGTGGAGATGAAGCGCACTTCGTCGGCTACCTCGGAGAGGTCTTGATCCTGACTAAATACGAGTGCCACATCGCACAGTTTCGCGCGGACGGCATGCACAATGTCCAGCGCAATGCGGATATCGATGCCCTTTTCCTGAGCAACCAGAAACGTATGGGAACCGCCACCGGGCAGTTTCACGGTCTGATTGCGGTAGCGCAATCCCCGGCGAAAGATCTTCACGCCGCGCGTGCCCATCGCCGCAAGCTTCGCGTTCCAAAATTGGTTCCAGAACGTATTGTCGCCCGGTTCCGGCACACCTGTGTAGAACCGCACGCCGGCGCATTGCCAGCCCTGCTGCGCACAGACGGCGGCCGCCAGCCGGTCCACGGCATAATTCGGCCAGCGATAACCGAAGGCGCTCTTTGCGCCGAAAAACAGATTCTGGCCGTCAATGAAGACGATGGCCCTCTTCACCTGGGGTTCGATCGCCATGCCTACCCATAAAGAAATAACCCCGCCCGAGGCCCGGAGGCTGATCAAGCGGGGAGTAGATAAATTACTTGAAAGGACCATCGCCCACCGCCGCCTATTCGTCAACAGGATTTCGATAATTTTCCCGCTCCCTGGGATGTCACGTGGCGTACGTGCCTTTGCGGTCGGCGATGGTCAGATTGGTGTCGTGGCGGACGGTGTCGACGGACTCGCCCGGTGGCGGTTGCTCCCGCAATTGAGCCACCTTCCCGCTCGCCGCCTTTCCCGCTTTATCGCACAATAAATCGGCGGTCTCCACGTTCTGAGAATAGTGGCAGGATGGGAGCCGGCAATGAAAGGCGTGCATGGAGCAGTCGGAACAGGAATGGATCGATGCCTGGAGGAACGGGCGCATCGAGGGCCTCGAACGACTGGTCGACGCCTACCGGCGCCCCCTGTTCGCTTTCATCCTCCGCATGACGGAGGGGCGTGACGATGCAGAAGAAATCTTTCAGGAGACGTGGTTCCGCGTGATTCAGCACCGAACATCCTATCGCGATCGCCGCTTTAAGAGCTGGCTCTTCCGAATTGCCCGCAATCTGGTCATTGACCGGGCGCGGAAGCGAAAATTTGTTGTGGAGCCGTCCGATCACGCCGAAGGCACGGAGCCCCTCGAACATCGGCTGCCCGATCCGAAGCCCGATCCGGCCAGGCAGGTCGGCGGGCGGGAGCTTGGCCATCAGATCCGTCAGGAAGTGGCCCGGCTGCCTGATGCACAACGCGAAGTCTACCTGCTCCGCATGGAAGCAGGACTCTCTTTTAAGGAAATCGCGAAGCTCCAGCAGACCTCCGTCAACACGGCGCTGGGTCGCATGCACAACGCCATCGGCAAACTCCGTGAAGCGCTACGCGGCGAGTATGAGCTTCGCCTTCGCCCGCCCAGGGAGACCACGCCATGAAGTGCCGCCAGGCAAAGAGCGCCCTGCTGCTGCAGCAGAGCGGAGAGATCGGCGGCCGGGCCGCGGACGCCCTGAAGAAACACCTCGAAGTCTGCGCCACCTGCCGCGAGGAGGAACGCCTGCTGAACGCGCTCGTGGAGACCGAACGAAACACCGACGCGCGGGCCGATGTTGGACAAGCCGTCATCGACCGGATTCTGGCGCGGGCCGAGGCAGACCTGGCGAGAACACGTCCGCACGGGTCGAGGTCGAGCGGGTTGGCCGATTTCTTTGAACTCTGGCGCCCGGCCCTGATCTATGGCACCGCAGCCCTGCTCCTTGCGATCCTGAGCTTCCATCTGCTGCGCACCGGACCGGCACCCACCCTTGTCGAGGCACCTTTTGAGCAAATCGCGGCGGAGCGAGAGACTGCCCTGGCCTGGGACCCCGATCTCGACGACGCGTTGGACGAATTGGAGTTTCTGCTGGCCTATACGTTGCACGACGACGGCGTGGACACACAGGCCAATGGAGTGCCCTCGCTCGACGAACTCGCCGCCGAGCTACTGGAGCTGGAAGGATGGAACATATGAAGACGCTCTTGCTAATGGGCCTGGCCCTGCTGCTCGTCGGCACCGGCGCTGTCGCGGCGGAGCCCGGCGATGCCGAGGCCTGGCAGGTCGATTCCGCACCGCCGCGCGCGAGACCCGGACGGCCCCTGGACCGGCCTGGCCCTCCCCCGCATCGGGACGAACGGCGCGGCGGCGGTCTCGCCGAGGGCGGCCCCTTGGATGCTTGGCTGGAACGCATGCGGGAACACGATCCAGAGCAATTCGAAGAGTTGCAGCGCCTGCGCCGGGAAGACCCCGGCGAGTTGCGCCGCAGAATGCGCGAGCGTCGCCGCGCCTTGCAGCGTCAGCGGGCCGGGCTGCCACCCGAAGCGCCAGAGACGCGCGAGATTTGGGAAATGGAGCAGACCGCGCGGCGGCTCGCGCGGCAGGCCCGCCAGGCCGAGGCCGATCAGCGGGCGGACGCAGAGGAGGAACTCCGCGAGACTCTGGGCCATATTTTCGACCTGCGCGAAGCGCGGCGGGCCCGTCATCTGCGCGAAATGGAGGAGCGAATCGAACGGCTCCGCCTCTTGATCGAGACCCGGCAGGCCAACCGCGATGAAATCGTCGAACGCCGCCTGCGCGCCATGACCCTACAAGACGAGTTCGAAGACTGATCAGGATCGCGCCGCGGCGTCGCCGACCTCCAACCGCGGGGCATCCTTCCACAGGCGTTCGAGGTCGTAATAGGCGCGTACCTCAGGCGTGAAGAGATGCACCACGAGGTCGACGTAATCGAGAACGATCCACCCGCTTTCCGCATCGCCGCTATGGCGATAGGAGCGAACGCCGTTCCCTTTCAGTTGCACATCCACATCCTCGGCCAGCGCCTTGAGGTGCGGGGCGCTGGTGCCCGTCGCGATCAGAAAATAATCGGTCACCGAGGAGACTTTGCGCACATCGAGCAGGAGCAATTGCTCTGCCTTCTTCCCTTCGAGAATTTCCCCTGCGCGTTGAGCTAATTTGAGGCCTTCGATGACGATCCACTCCTATGCGGTATACAACCCGTGCTCGGCAATATACATCTCGACCGGTGGCGGCACAAGATAACGAATGCTCATCCCCTCGGCGATCCGCATGCGAATGTCGCTGGCACTGATCTGCACCATGTGCCCCTCCACCATGTTTTCGATCAGCCGTCCCGCCCACGCCTCGGGCAGCCCGAGGTCGCGGCGCGACAGCGCCTGCGCACCGAATCCTGGACGCACCACGACCAGGAGCGGACAGAGGTCGAGCAGGTCGCCGACTCGGTGCCAGCTCGCCAGCTCGGTCAGCGAATCGCTGCCGATGATGAAATGAATATCGTCGAGCGGACGGAAGAGCATGAGTTGCTCGACCGTATCGATCGTATAGGAGGGACCGTTGCGGAGTAGTTCCAGGTCGGAGACGGAGAAACGCGGGTCTTCTTCCGCTACCGCCTCCAGCATGGCGAGCCGGTGGGCTGCGGGCGCCAGGAGGTTGAACGGCTTGTGCGGCGGGTTCCGACAGGGCACCAGCACCACCTCGTCCAGCTCGAAATGCTCCATGGCATCCTGAGCCAGAATCAGGTGTCCTACATGGACCGGATTAAAACTACCCCCCAGAACGCCGATTTTTGGCAGAACCAACCCTCCTGTGTCGTCTAGCCACCGAGGTGCGCAAAGCAAGCACCCCTCATCTACAGCTCATTATAGCGAGGAACGTCCGGAACGCAATACGCCAGCCATTCTCAGTATGACCCTTACCGCCTGAAGGCGGGACTACAAACGGGAGAAAGCCCGGCGCCCCAAAACACCATCCCCGCATGAATCATCCTTTGTCGGAACTCTTTGTCGCAAACCTTTGTCGAAAGCGGACTGAAGGTAGTCGACAAAGAGGGCCGACAAAGAAGGGCGACAAAGGCTCTTTCAGGTCCCGTCCGCAACGCGCGCAGATTCTTCCCTCTAGGGCCCCGCACCCGTCGTGGTGTGGAGCACACGATAGAATCCCGCCGAGGCCTCGGGCGAAAGCGGCACCTCGCTGCGATACAAGTCGCCATGAACCGTCGTCGTGGCTGTCGGCACAGGCGCCCAGTCGGATACACCGTTCGACAAGCGCGGGGCCGCATGGGGCGCCACGATCGCGCCCGGCAGCCCGCGCGTCCAGAGCACCAGCGGATCGCCCCACTCCAGGCGCACGATGCGCGCGCCCGACTCGTCCCGAGCGGGCACTTCGACCGGACCATGGAACGTCGACACAAAACTCCAGTCTACATCTTCCAGCCAGTAATAGAGCGGCCCATCCGGGGCGGCGGCGTCGAGATAAGAATAGGTGTCGCCCTCACCGGTTCCCTGGCCGGGAATCAAGTCGGTGTTCACGCGCTCGCGCGGTCCGTCCAGCGACGAGGCGCGATGCACGAAGAACCCGAGGTTCTCAATTTCCAACGCCGTTTCCCACTCCACCCGCACGCCGTCGCCCGCGCGGGCCGCATCCAGCGATGCCAGCGTGATGGCCGTCGGCTCGTAGCGCATACCAAAATTCGGCGATGCGGGCAGACCGGTCGCCGGGTCGAACGCCTGGCAACCCTCTGGCCCGCAGACCAGATCGTACGCTTGTGGCGTCGTCATCACGAACCCTGGCGGCACAACAAAAGAGAGACTGTTGAGCAGAGCCACCAGCGCATTGGAAAGCTCCACCGGATCAACCTCCAGTCGATAGGTCCCCGGCGCAAGATTCTCGAACCGATAGACACCGGACGCAGTCGCGCCATGTACCGGCTGGCAGGAGCCGGGCGCCGTCGGGAAGGTGTCGACAAGGTGCCCGTTCTTTCCGATCAAGCTGAGGCGCACAGGGACATCGTTGAGGCCGTTCACAACGAGGTCCTCATCCGCGATCCCATTGCCGTTCTGGTCGAACCAAACAATGCCACAGATGAGAAGTTGCTGCTCGTAGAAGAATTCCAGCGGCGGGCAAAACGTTGCGAGCGGGTCATAATCGACAGGGCTCTCCGGGTTATGACCGAACGGCACGGGCACCACACCCGGCGGCAACGTCGCTTCGTCGACCTGGACCAGATACGAGCCCGGCGCCTGCACATCGAACTGGTAGTTCCCGCCGCTATCCGTGACGACCGTCTGAACCAGATTCAAGTCTGGCAGCCGGAGCAGCCGCACCGCCACCCCTTCCAACCCCGTGCAGCGAATCGCGACCTCCTCAGGAAAAATTTCCCCTTCAGCCGGCACCGCGCAGACCGTGCCGGCCAGCACGCAGACTTCCTCAACCTGACATTGCACCACCACCTCGCAGGAGGTCTCGCTGACATTTCCGCAATCGTCTTCGGCTCGAAGAATCACAGTGACGCTGTTGGTGAAAAGGGAGCCCGGCGCTGGCGTCTGCGTGACGGTTGGCGATGGATCGCAATCGTCGGCTGCGTCAGCGTTTGCACGGAGATCCGGAACCTCGGCGACGCATGTCTGCGCATCCAGCACCTGCATGGGGGGCACATCCATAACAGACGGCAATTCGCAACCGATTTCCGGCAAGGAAGTATTCACGACATCGATGCGCTGTGTGCACACTGCCATACTTTCACAATCGTCGAACGCCACCCAGCGGCGGAAGATCGTGAACGAGCCCGCACAGTCGCCCTCCTCGAGGGTGTCCTCGTATTCGAAATAAAGCACGCCGTTCTCCCCGCCGATATCGATCGCCAGCGCGAGGCAATCGGTTTCGCCCGTTGGGAACCCCGTGAAATCGGGTAGTACGCGGTCGGCGCAGCTTACCTCTATGTCCGGAGGGCAAAAGATTTGCATGCCCCCATTCGGGGCAACGGCAGCCTGCGCCGACTGCGTGACCAGCATAGACGCACCGATGGCCGCGGCCCATATGCGTGATTGGATTCCTGATGCGTGCATGTTGTACCTCCCCATGATGTACTGCCGCAGAGTGACTCCCCCCGACAGGGCGAGTGAAACGGCGAACGGCCGGGGCGTCAACCCTTTTCCCGGCAATTCTCAAGATCATTAGCTCGGATGGCGATCCGTTAGAATTGCTTGCGCAATCCTAATGCTGTAAACTTTGAGTCAGATTTGAATATGACCTAATGAGATGCTTGGACCTCCTGTGTGAGGTGGACAAGATGAGCGATTCATCAGCAGCGAAAAAGCGTTATGACTGGAACGACTACCGGTCCTGGCCGGAAGGCCAGCGGTGGGAGATTATCGGCGGCGAAGCGTTTGCCATGAGCCCGGCGCCGAGCACCCGGCATCAGCGAATCCTGCACGAGATCGACCGCCAGTTGGGCAACTTTTTCGCGAGCGAACAATGTCGGGTCTTTCCCGCGCCGACGGATGTAAAGCTGAGTGAATTCGATACGGTTCAGCCAGATATCGCGGTGGTCTGCGAGTCGAAGCAAATTAAACCGACGCACATCGAAGGACCACCCACCCTGGTCGTGGAGATTCTTTCGGAATCGACGGCGCTTTATGATCGCACGGTGAAGCTGCGTCTTTACGCCGTCAGCGGCGTGAAAGAGGTCTGGCTGGTCACCCCCTATCCATGGCTCGTGGAGGTGCTCCTGCTGGACGGCGATTCGTATCGGCTTGCTGGCAATTATATAAAGACTGACACCTTGAAGAGTCCGACCTTTCCGGGCCTTGGGATCGAGTTGAGCAAGGTATTCGATTTCCCCCTCGAGCCCGGCGAAGAGATCCAGATGGTTCGCGAAGGCCATCCCCCGCGCGCCCGGCGGGAGGCAGACGCCGGTCAGGCCCGTTGAGCAGGGCTCGTCCATCCGCAGAGTTGAACTGCGAATGTACGAAGGGGAGAGAGGCAGCGTGCGGGATCGGCGGGCTGGATGGCGGGGAGAGTTGGGTGTACGAGTAGGTGTAGGTGTAGGAGTAGCTGTATAGGGGCGCGTCACCCCCAACCACAAGCAGCCTGAAGGGCTGCCGGCCCGCAGAACTTCCACCGCACCGCGAACCTCGCCCTTTGTCGCCCTTCCTTGTCGCCCCTCTTTGTCGGGATTCGCTGCCGATATCCGACAAAGTGCTTTGACAAAGAGGGGCGACAAAGGGATGAAGCTGAAGTTTTCCGACCCCTACAGGGTCGACGTGCTCTTCTTTCGAAACCTTGATCCCGGCGGGTCGCACCGGGCTATGTTCTTTAACCCCGTTGGGGTCAGGGCCAAAACCCGTCTTTCCGTTGGGCTCCGGGGGGACGGGATGTGATCCCGTCCTACGCCAGCCCGCT
>SLOV01000249.1 GCA_007132345.1 Kiritimatiellia bacterium | reverse complement strand
GGTGGTGTCCGTCACGCCGATTCTCTGGCTGAGCTCTTCCCAGTTCAGCGTCTGCATGATGACCCCGATGCTTCCTACAATGGAAGTGGGTTCCGCCATAATGTAATCACTTGCCGAAGCCACGTAGTAGCCGCCCGAGGCGGCCATGTCGCGAATATGGGTTATCACCATACGGTCCGACCGGCTTCGCTTGAACCGAAGCAAGGCCTCGTAGAGTTCGTCGCTCGCGGTGATGCCACCGCCGGGGCTATTGATCTCCATGAGGATGGCCCGCACATGCCGGTCATTGATGGCGGCGCGAATCTGATGCTCAATCAAGCGGACCCGGTCGACGCCGGGGGAAAAGAGACCGCCCTGCTCGCGGCGGATAATCGGGCCCGTCAGCGAGATGCGCACCACTTTCACGTCCCCGAAACCGGATGACCACCTCTCGTTGAGTTGCGGGAAGTCGTCCTCGCCGCCCCGGCGGGTGAGCAGAGCCTGCGGTCGGCTTACACGGCTGGTCATGAGACCCAGGTTGAATAGCAGGCTCACAAAGAGCAGCAGCCCCAGAACGATCATAATGGCGTAGAATCCGCCATGGCTCTTGCAGCGGGGCGGTCGCACGCGCGGCGGAATCGGGGGCGCGGGCGGCGGAGGTTGAAGCGTGACATCATGCATGCGCTTCTTATAGACCATTTCCCAGCGGTTTCAAGCGGCATTCCCTGCCCACGGTCGGCAGGTCAGTCGGTCGATATGCTCTGAATCGGGGTCATATGAAGTGGATTTCACTACGTTTTGAGGGCAGCTCAGCGCTGGACGGGTTTGATGCGGCCCTGGCCGGTCTTTGCGCCGATCTGCAAGGGCAGGCCGCTACGGCTGCCTTTGTCTTCGTTTCGCCCCATTTTCGCTCCGTTTGCGGTCAGATTGCCGAAAAGCTCGTGGCGCACCTCCCTGACACGACTCTGGTGGGCTGCACCGCCATGGGCGTGATTGGGGGTGGGCGCGAAATCGAACAGGCCCCGGCCATCGCCCTGCTTGCCGCTGCGCTGCCGTCGGTGCGCTGCGCGGCGGCACATGGCGACCCGACCCGGTTGCCGGACGAGGACGCCTCCCCCGAGGCGTGGCGCGAGTGGCTCGGCCTCGACTTGCCGGAAGCGAGCGTACTCGCTCTCCTTGCGGACCCCTTCTCGACCCCCATCGATCGGATCGTTGCCGGCCTCGATTATGCCTTTCCGCAGGCCGTCCAGGTGGGCGGTCTCGCCAGCGGCGGTGGGCAGCCGATGGAAAATGTCTTGTTTCAGAATGGGCATTTGCATCGGCACGGCGTTGTTGTGCTGGCCTTCTCCGGGAACATCGTCGCGGACCCCATCGTCGCGCAGGGCTGCCGGCCCATCGGCCGACCGCTGACCGTATGTGGGTGTGCCCATAACATCCTGCTGGAAATCGATGGCGGTACGCCCGTCGCCTACTTGCAGGCCCTGCTGCCGACCCTGCCGGAATACGACCGGAAACTCGCCGAGACCGCGCTCTTCATCGGCATTGAGATGGACCCGCTCCTCGCCGACGCCGAGGCGGGTGGCTTCCTGATCCGCAATCTCATCGGCATCGACCATGGCAACGGCGCGCTCGCCGTTGGTGCGCCCCTGCACGAAGGTATGGTTGTACAGTTTCATCTGCGCGACCGCCGCACCTCCGCCGAGGATTTGCAGACGCTGCTCCGTCAGTATACTGCCCGCGCTCCCGGCTCGGGCGCCGGGGCGCTCCTCTTCTCCTGCCTTGGACGCGGCGAGTTTCTCTACGGCCAGCCCAACCACGACTCGGATCTGTTCCGCTCCGTACTCGGTGACATGCCCCTCGGCGGCTTCTTCTGCAATGGTGAAATCGGTCCCGTCGGTGGCGCCACCCATGTGCACGGCTACACCAGCGCCTTCGCCGTGTTCCGGCCCCGGAGCGATTCCGCATGACCCGCGCGCCTGCCCACTCGGAGGCATCCGGTCCGCTCGTCTACTACGTCACCGCGCATGGTTACGGTCACGCCGTACGCTCCTGCGACATTCTGAAGGCCTTCTGTTCTGCCTACCCGCAGGTGCCGGTCGAAGTGGTTTCCTCTGTCCCCGCCGACTTCTTCAGGAACCGACTGCCCTTCGATCGACTTCTCTATCGCCATGCCTCCTTCGATGTCGGCATGGTGCAAGTCGATTCCGTGCGCGTCGATGTCGAGGCCACGCTTGAGCGGCTCCTGGATCTATCGAACCGTTGGGACGCCTTGTTGGCTGATGAATGCCGACACCTCGACCAAATCGACGCGCGGCTTGTCGTCAGCGATATTCCTTCGCTGCCCCTCGAAGCGGCCGCCTACACCGGGCGGCCCGGCATTGCCATCGGCAACTTTGCCTGGAACTGGATATACGCTCCATTTGCCGATCGTGCCCCTGGGTGGCGTCCGCTGATCGACCGTTTCGAGCGCGGCTACCAGTCGGCCCGCCTGCTCCTGCGTCTTCCATTTGCCGAACCGATGCGCGTCTTTCCCGAACATCGCAATCTTCCCCTCGTGGCGCGCCCCGGCGTTCCGTGCCGGGACGAGATGGCCCGCCATACTGGCGCCGATCCTGAACGGACTTGGGTGCTGCTCTCCTTCACTTCGCTCGACTGGAACCACGAGGCCCTCACCCGTATTGAGGCGCTCGACGAATATGCCTTCTTCACCGTGCGCCCGCTTGAATGGACCGGGCGCAACCTCTTCGCTGTCGACCGCGAAGAAATCTCATTCGCGCGCGCTTTGGCATCGGTCGATATGGTCATCACGAAGCCCGGCTACGGCATTGTTTCCGAGTGCATCGTCAACCGAAAGCCGATGGTCTATGTCGATCGCGAAGACTTTATTGAATACCCGATTCTCGAGGCGGCGATTCAGCGGCATCTTGCACATGCGCATGTTCCCGCCGCCGACCTCTATGCCGGCCGCCTGGCGTCGGCGCTGGAGGCGGCACGTGCCGCGCCTTGGCCGGAAGAAGAACTCCCCGCCGGCGGCGACGCCCTCGCTGCCGAGGTTCTTTACGAAATGTGGCGAAATGGCCGCGTGGGGTGAGGTCTCGCAGCCAGAAGGCTGCGAACCTCGTTCGCCGCATCGTCGGCTAGATCGTCACCACTTGGTCGACGATTTGCAGGAAGAACTCGCGGGACCACAGTTCCAGCGAAGAGCTGTCCTTTAGATATCGCGCCACCTCCTGACGGGCTTGATCCACGTTCAACCGGGCAATCGCAGCGTGCAGGCGCTCGAACAAGTCGGCGCGCGAGAGATGGGCCGGGCCGGTCCAGTCTCCGGAGTAGCGCATGCGAGATTCCAGATGGCTCAAGCGCAATTGCGGATGGTGGCCCACATACCAGACCAAATCATACCAGTCCCGTCCCTTGACCCGTGTCTTCCACTTGCGGCAAAGCACGGCGTGCATCTTCCCGGCAAAGAGGTCGGGCAAGCTGTAGGTGCGCACGGCAAAAGGAACCGGCAGGAGCACCGTCCGGCTCCCGGTCTCGAAGCCCCCCGGGGGATCGGTGTCCACTTCCAACTTGATCTTGAGCACTTCGCCGGCATGCATCGGCCGGATCGCGGCGGCGGAAGCATTGATGACGATCAACTGTTGCAGCGTGTTGGCCTTCAGAAACGCCGATTCGATGGCAGTGCGTGAATTCCGCTTTCGGCTCTCGAAAGAAACATCGAATCCAAAGCTAGCCAATTCCCGCCGCAACGCATCTGCATAGGACCCAAGCGAAAAACCCGGCGAGGGCTGGAGAAGCGAAAAGTCCAGATCCTCCGAGAACCGGTCCAGTCCATACAGCACGCGCAAGGCCGTTCCGCCGTAGCACGCGGCGTGCTCGAAGAACTTGCCACGCCAAAGCCCCAGCAGGGCGACTTGCTGCAGGATCTCCCGCAGGGCGCCGATATACTCGTCCCGCGTCCGACAGGCATAGCGTTCAAGCATCTGTTCAATGGCCGGATTCAAGATGAATTTCCCCCTTGTCGCGTCAGACAGCGCGCCAACTGGTCGATTTTCCGCGACGAGAAAGCCGCGCAGATGGCCTCTAACCGTTCATGATCCAATGCGGCGACTTGCGCTTCATCCAGCCGAAGATCTTCGAAAAGGTAGGCATCGAAATCCTTGCGGTTGGTGGTGCGGATGCGCTTGTCCGCCCAGACCTTGTCCACCAGGGCCTTCTCTGGCGTGGCCATGAGATAGTGGGCGTTTCTCTCTCCTGCCCAGCGAATGCCCGGAGCGTAGCGGCGCGGATGCAGCGACCGATAGGTGAAGTCTCCAAGCGACGTTTCAAAACGCCGGTTCTCTCCCGTGGTGACTGACGTCACGTTCTCCACACGTTCTGGGATCAGCCCGTAATGGCTCAGGGCATAGTCCAGGCTCACGTAGGACGGACCATAAATCAGGTTGGCCAGATGTTCGCGGCTGAGCGGTGCGCGGCGATAGCGCTCTCCGAACACATAGAGACCCTTGCGGATTCTGATCAGGCTGCCGTCGGCCAGCAGGCCACTGATTCGGTCCCGCGGCTTGGCGTACCCGCGCAGACAGGACACGAGTTGCTGGTAATCCGTAACATCCCCGCGCACCTGTTCCCGAATATCGGCAGCCGTAATCATGTCTAGAACGTGCGATAAAAGCGGCAGTATGTCCAGATTTTTTGGACATACTGCGCAAAATATTGAATTTCATGGGGCATGTTGATGCCAAAACGGAACTGCCCGGACCTCCGCTTCACTCCATCCCGTTTGCTCGCACTCCACTTTCAGCAGACCCGAAGATATTCGCCCTTCTAAGCGTGCGGGAGAGCCCTGACCCGAATGGCACTAAGATAGGGCAGTTTTCGGTTGAACTGGTGTTGTTTTGCGGGCCGGAGAGTGCGTTGCCTGAAACAGCGGGAAAGCGGTGCGGCGCTTCGCTTCTCACCGCACTCCAGAACTCCGTATCCACCTACCAGGGTGAAGGATAGAACGTATTGCGGCGTAGCTGCTCTGGAGTGCGGCGACAACGACCGCAGGGAGGCGGCGCCGCTTTTCGGTAGACTCAGCCCCTTTCACCCTGCCTATCTAAAACGCCTTACCTTAGTGCCATTCAGCCCTGACCCCTGTTGCTTCTTGAGCAAACAACCTACCATCATGATGTCATGTTGTGCCTCAAGAATCGTCATGGGTCAGAAGGCTTCCATGAGTCCAAAATAGACGCCGCTCGATTCGTCGCCCAGTGCGACGTCCAGGCGCAGATTGATCCTCTCCGTCTTCGAGGCGCGGTAGCGAAGGCCGGCTCCGCCCGCGGCATAAACACTGCTTTCGGAAGTCCGCAACAGATCGCTGCCAATGATGCCGACCCCGCCGAAGAGGGTTCCCGAAAAACGCCAGGCAATGGGGTAACGCCACTCGCCTTGCAACACGCCCACATGTTTGTCGATGTATCGGCCCGAGTAGATTGGAAAGGGCACAATCACCCAGCCACCCTGTGCCTCATCGCCGCTCGCCGGCAAAGAGAGCGTTGCCAGCAGGACAGCGGGCAAAAGCAAAAAATGAAGGAAGCGCTTCATAATGCTGCCAGAGGACCTCAACGAATTCACCACGATGGCGTTTTCAAGACCGTGGTGGGGGTAAGTTGAAGGGGTAAGGATACGATGGTCAAGCTGGAAGAGGAATTCCGCTCAGGGTCGAATGGCACTAAAATAAGGCTGCGGCTCAGCGGGACGCTTCGCCCTACCTTTCCGCGCAACTGTCTGGTGGGTAGGGCGAACCGTCCCGGTGAGCCGCAAAGGTGCCATCAGAAATCGTCCTTGTTTTAGCGCCATTCCGCTCAGGGTCCGCCGCGACTGTTGTGGGGCATCAATTCTGTTTCTTGAGCATCTCCCAATACCGTCGTGGCGACATGATCGGAATGCCCTCGTAGGCCCCTAAAGTCAGAAGATCGCCATCGCCTGTAATGATGCAATCCGCCTCGCCGGCAAGGGCTGCTCCTAGAACGTTCAAATCATCCCGATCACGACAAGCGGAAGCGGGTACTTCAGTGGCAAGAACGATGGTTGCCGTATTCTTGAGGTAAGCCCCCACGGATGATGCGGTCGTTTGCGGAACCTTGATCTTCACGATTAGCTTCTCAACCACATCGTCTACAATTTGCTGGGTCAGAATGATGTCATGGCTGCTCACGCAAAGCTCGACAGTGGCCTCGCAGAGTCCCCTTGACGCGTAGGCGGCAATAAGCACATTGGCGTCAATGACGACTCTCATCGCAAAGACTGAAATACATCGTCATCCGTTAGAATGCCCTGAGCCTCGGCATAGGGCAGCACGTTTTTGCGGAGAGCGCGGAACCTCTCCACAGCCACATGACGCCGAATCGAGTCTCGTACAATATCGCTTACGGCTTTGTTCTCCGCCTTGCTCAATGATTTGAGTTCGCGTCGCATCTTATCCGGGATTCTGATCGTCAATGTTGTCATGGTGTTACAGTGTAGCACGAGATTCGTTGCTGTCAATGGCATGGGCGCCAGCAGTTCTCATTATGGCCGGGAACGGGTCCGGCTAAAGCCGGTACTACGAACGGCTTTCGAAACAGCGTTCGCGGTCGGCATCGCATGAATCTATAGAAGCCACTCATTTGTCGATAAAAAGGCTTGTTGGGGAACACAAAGCGTAATCGGATCTGCGAGGGTGGCGTTGCATCAGCGCTAATCCGTCAGTGGGGAGTTTAGTCATGCACTTGGCTATTTAGCAGCAAATGCTCCAGTTCGCCGGTTTCGAGGTCGAGGACGGCAATGGAAGGGGCCGCGGAGCGGTGGACGGCGCCGGGATTGATGAGCCGCGTGTTTCCAACCATTCGATCGTCGGCCTCGTGCGTGTGGCCGGTGAAGATGTAATCGTATGCACCGCTTTGCACGGCGGCTTGCAGGCGGAGGCCCTCGTGGCCATGCAGGATCGCAATGCGCTTGCCGTTCCATTCCAGCTCGCCCTCGTGGCCCATCATATCGAGTCCAGTCTCGGCGGGATACTGCACGATGTCGGCGTCCCATAGGTCGACGTTGCCGAGCACGGCATGCACGGGAATGTCGTTCGCGCAGAAGCCGGCCACGAGTTCATCGAGAATGGCCTCGCTGCCTGCGTCGCCGCAGAAGATGATGCGCTCGATGTTGTGCGACCGTAGCAGGGCAATGGCGGTGCGCGTCCGGCGCACGTTGCCATGGGTGTCGGAAAGAACGCCGATCTTCATGCCGGATCTGCTGGAAGAAGGGGCCGGGCCTTCAACGGGCGGGTAGGGGGGCTGGGTGTTGAACCGACGAAATGCCGCCACGCGGCGTGCGGGGGTGCTGAAAGCCGTAACCGGGCGAGCTGTGAAACGGTACGAACGTGGACTCTGCCACAGGCGGCGGACGGAGAGCGCGGTTGTGTACCTGTGCGTTGTGGCCGCCGCGCGGTCGCACATAGCCGGGCGGCGGCGCATGCACCGGGGGAACACCGATGCCGCGGCGCGAGATCACGATTGAAGATTCCGCGTAGGCAGTCGCCTCTGATTTATGCACCACCGGTCGCGGCGCCACTACAACAGGCGTGACGGGGTATGCCAGGCGGCTTCTACGCTCGCTACGCCGCGCCGCATCCTCCGCGAGTGCCGCACGCAATTCGGCCTCCTGTACCCGCGCCTCGAGGCTGCGCAGGCGCGCATCTTCCAGTTGTTGGGTCCGGGCCGTCTCCCGCTCCAGCCTGTATTCGCGCAGTGCCTGGTCATAATCCGGCGGCAGGGCAACGTCGGGGTACCGCCGCGCAAAATCCTGCCAGAAGGCGATGCGTCGGGACGGAGGCGAGCCAAGGAATGCGGTATCCGTCAATTGACGGTCGCGCAGGGCGCGCCCCTCGGCTTCCTGCGCCAGGCGTCGTTCGAGCAGTTGCTGCGCCAGGCGGAACTGCTCTTCCTCCCTGCGAAGCCGCCGCGCCTCCGCCTCTTCGGCGCTGACGAGGTCGACGTCGACAACGCGGTCATCGTAAAGCTCCACTTTGCCTCGCTCGTAGTGGAGAACCTGGCGGGAACCGATGCCGATAAAGCTGTCGGGTCGCCCAAGTACGGCGCGCACGGTTTCCAGGGAATCTCCCACGCGCACCATGTCGGTTGCGTCGGCCAGGGCGGTGCCGGCGGTGAGCAGCAATGCAGCGGTGCAGACGGAAACCGCCTTTTTGAGGATGGTCTTCATGGCCACTGTTTCCATTCGGTTCTGTTCGTCGGACGGTTACACAGCCTCCTGTCATGCGACGCCGCGACTCGTGCTGCTATTCATTTCCGATGTGCAATACGAATCTCATTCCTCCAATTCGCCCCAGAGCGGTTCCAGGTCGCGGTCTTCCAGTGCCAGGCGCCGGTAGCCTGGTTCCAACTCGAAGGCGCGGGCCAGATAGAGGCGGGCCTGTTTGATGTCGCCAAGCTGGCATTCGTAGCAGGCCAGATTGAAGGGAATGATCGCGAGGGAGGGGAAGCGGCATAGCGCACGGCTGAGAATCCGACGGGCGGCATCAACGCCGTCCGTGCGACGCGCGACGTAGGCGAGTTCGATCCACGTTTCCGGTTCGTCGGGCGCCTCGCCGTGCAGGGCATTCGCGAGATGCCTGGAGGCCTGCCAGTCTTTTTCGTCAATGGCGAGGCGCAGCCGGCAATGCCGGAAGGCAAAGTTGTTTCGATCTTCCTGGGCGACAGTTCCCAGCTCGCGACGGGCATGGCTATGCATGCGCAGGTCCATATACCCATCGGCACGCTGGAGAGCCCATCGTGTCTCGTCCGGCAGTTGCGCCAACTCTTTTTCCATGCGGCTTGCCATGCCATATCTCCACGTCCGTTTGGGGGCTCCGCCCCTGCACACTCCTGACCATAGCACGGTTGGCCTACCTTGTCAGCCTTTTGTCCGGTGCCGCGGCGGCGAAGAAGCGCTGCACGGGGGCACAGGGGAATGGCACTAAGTTAAGGCCGATTTCAGAGGAAATCCTGGGTTTCAGGAACACGATACGGTTCCGGACGCGGAAGCGCGTCCGCTCCGCAGAAGGTCCTCATCACACACAGCACGGAGCGGCTCGGCTTCCCGAGCCGGACACCTCGTTGGTCTGCCGATTGCCCCATTCCAACCCCTCATCCAGTCGTCTCCATGCGATCCGAAGACGCCCTTAATTTAGTGATATTCGGGGCACAGGGGGCAGGGGGGAATGGCACGAAAGTAAGGCTGTTTTCGGACCTCACGCCGGCAACTGGAAAGGGGGCCTTGAAGCAGGGAAATCGGCACAGCAACAAGGTGTCCGGCTCGGGAACCGCCAGCGAACGGCGGGCGGTCGAGCGCCGAGCCGCCCCGTAGTCTGTTCAATTAGGATTTCCTGTGGAGCGGACGCGCTCTTGACCGCAATCGCCGGAGGCGACGGCGGTTCCGCGTCCGGAGCCACTTGAAAAGATGCGCGCCACCACCGCGCGGGCGCGCTTGCTTCGGGGCAGGGGGTGTGAAAGAGTCCCGGCCCCATGCAAACATCGAATCTCCTTCACGCGGTTCTGAGGCGGGGTCGCGACACCGCGATCGCCCAGGGCCATCCCTGGATTTTCTCCGGCTCTGTTGCCTCCTGGAGCGCAACACCGTCCGTTGGCGCCGTGGTTGAGGTGCGCTCACACGACGGCCGCTGGCTCGGGCGGGGTCTCGCCAATCCCGACGCCGACCTGGCGATCCGCGTCTTCACGCATCGGGAGGACGAGCCCCTCGACGAGGCGCTGCTTCTGCAACGCGTTGAACGAGCCGTGGCCCAGCGCAAAGCACTCGGGCTGTTCGGGGATGCGGACGCATCGACAAACGCCTGCCGCCTCATCTTTTCCGAATCCGACGGACTCTCCGGTCTGGTCGTCGATCGATATGCGGACCTGCTGGTGGTGCAGGTGTTGGCGCGTGTCTGGATTCCCTATCTGCCCGCTGTCTGCGAGCGCTTGCAGGCCATTGTTGGCGCCAAACAGGTCTGTGTGCAGTGCCAGGAGGATGACGCGGCACGGGAACATATGATCGAGGAGGCGGCCAGGATTCGGACCGCGCCGCCATCCGCACCGGTGACTTTCATGGAAAACGGGCTGGTCTTCGAGTGGGATGCGAAGCAGGGCCAAAAGACGGGCTTTTATCTCGATCAGCGCGAGAATCGGCGCCGGGTGGCTGCCTATGCCGCCGGGCGCTCGGTCCTTGGCGCGTACTGTTTCACCGGTGCTTTCGAAATCAACCTTGCCCAGGCCGGAGCCAGCGAGGTGGTGGGCATCGATTCCTCCGCGCCTGCTCTCGAACAGGCGAAACGGCATTGCGCCTTAAACGGTGTGAACGCGCCTTGCGAGTTCATTCGCGGTGCGGTGCCGGAGGTGTTGCGCCGCTTCCGCGATGCCCGGCGGAGCTTCGACCTGATCGTGCTGGACCCGCCGCGTTTTGTCTCCTCGCGAAACCAGTTGAGCAAAGGTCTGCGCGCCTACAAGGACATCAACCTGCTGGCCCTGAAGCTGCTGCGCCCCGGTGGGATTCTGGCAAGTTTTTCCTGTTCCGGGCTGGTATCGACCGAGTCTTTCCAGGAGGCGATTCGCTGGGCCTCTATCGACGCGCGGCGCGAGGTGATTCTGCTGGATCAGTTGGGGCAGCCGGCCGATCACCCCGTGCATCTATCGGTTCCAGAGACCCGGTATCTGAAGGGAATTCTGGCGTGGGCGATTTAAATCGACTGCCGTAACAGATACATATTAAACAACTTGCGCTTTTTTCATCCAGGAAGCGTTTTAACGCTTTACTTTGATTTATTTCGGTGTAGTCTTTTCCGTACTACGAGTTGTTGTTTATTGAATGGATCGTTCCCATGGAAGATTGGATGCAGAGCACAAAGCTGTTCCAGCAATGGAACCAGGTGCGGCGAGCCGTCGAAGACCACAAGTGGTATGAGAGCGAGCGAGCCGGCCACGATATCGGTTGGGATCGTGCCTACACCGAGTGGTTGATTCACCACAGCGCCGAGGTCGATCCCGTCGAAGAGGATTGAGTCTGCCGATTCCCTGCGCGCGTCCACATGCGTCATGATGCTGGGATGGCGCATGCGGAAAGATGCACGGAACATACTCGCCTTCGGTTGTGGCCCGTTGCAAAATGTGGGCGTTCGCATCGACTCGCCCCATCGCCATGTCCCCTCGCTACAGACCTCGTCACTTGCGCGCCTACTCGCTGATGGACCGTGAGCGGTATCAGTTGCCGCCCGACGCCGTACCGCCCGCCCCGGAGAATACCCATTCGCTTGCGGAATATGTGGAGCGCCTCCTGAAGCAGTTGGATTTGGACGAGCGCCTCTGGACCGCGCAGCTTCTCGAGGAGTGGAGCGCGTTGGTCGGGGAGCAGATGGCGGCGCAGACCCGGCCCGGCGATCTGGAGGAGGGGCGTCTGATCGTCTTTGTGAGTCACTCCATGTGGCTGAACGAGCTGCAACGCTACAGTGGCCGTGTGATGTTGAAGAAGTTGCAGGACCGTTTCGGGGCGCAGCGCATTCGATCCATCACCTTCAAACTCGATCCGGGTGACGAATCCTGATGCGTGTCGTGGTTGACGGAACGTTGCGGGCAGACAATTCCTGTCTTGCTCTTTCCGGCGGGGCCTTTCAGCCTAGCGACAAATCATAAGTGTGCCCCGGTAGCTCATCAGGACAGAGCGACGGATTCCTAATCCGTAGGTAGTGGGTTCGAGTCCCGCCCGGGGTACCATCTTTCTGCGGTGATGCCGGATTTTGGGGGCGCAAAGATATCAATCTGAATGGAGCAGTTGAAAATGCGGAAGCTCTGCCGCAGGGCGGCTGAACGGCTCTTTGTAGGTTGAAGCATCGGGACGCGCAAGGCGAACCAGCAGCGTTTGTGGCTTGCAGCGTTCGCCGATTGCGAGGCCCAAGAGGTCGCCCCCTGAAGGGGTGCCAGAACTCCACACCGCTCAATCGTCGGTACCCTGCCTAGGAGCCCCCTTCCGTTGTCCATCCAACAGGCGCGCAACCTTTTCGTCCATGCTGCGAATATGCAGGTCGCGCTGCGGAAAGGCGATTTCGATACCGGCCTCGCGGAACGCTTTGTCGATCGCAACATGCAATTCGGTGGTGGTGGCCAGCCGGCACTCGAGGCTGGGCAGATACGCGCGCAGTGTGAGATTCAGCGTATTGTCGCCAAACCCTTCGAAACTGGTCATCGGCTTGGGGTCCGACATCACCAACGGATGCTCGCGGGCCACACGGATCAACGTCTCCATGGCCAAGACAACATCGGAGCCATATGCCACGCCAACCGGGATGAAGATGCGGGTAATGCTGTCGGAAAGCGTCCAGTTGAGAAGGCGGCTGGTGACAAACTCTTTGTTCGGCACAATCAGTTCTTTCCGATCCCAGTCGGTAATGGTGGTGGCACGCATCTGGATGCGGGAGACGACGCCGGTGGTTCCTTCGATGGTGACAATGTCGCCCACGCGGATGGGTTGTTCGAAGAGGATGATGAGGCCGGAAACGAAGTTCGCGAAAATTTCCTGCAAACCGAACCCGAGCCCGACGGTGATGGCTGCGGCCATCCATTGCACCTGGCCCCAGCCGATACCGACTGCCCCGAAGGTAACAAAGATGCCGATGATGGTGATGAAATAGCGCACCAGCGTCACGAGTGCAAAGCGACTGCTGTTCTTCATGGGGAAGAGCGGCAGCAAGGTCATCTCGAGTACGCCGGGAATGTTTCGTGCCGCGGCAACGGTCAAAAACGCGGCCAGGAGGGCAATGAGTAGATGGTGCAGGGTGATAAAGGTGCCGTCGACGCGCTGCCAGAGCGATACGGACTCTAGAATTCCGAGTGCGGGGAGCAAGGGGCGGAACACGGTCAGGAGCACCAGCCCGGTGCCGACCACAACCGCAAGCCGCAGAAGCCGGCGCGTTTGATCGTTCAGCGCATCTACGTCGTAGGGTTCGAGGTCTTTAACCTGAATGCCCGCGGATTCGCCTTCCGCAGTGGCCGTTCCGCCTGTCTTCGCCTCGCGGCGGCGTTTTCGTATTTGTGCAATGGCATAGCGCCTGCGCGCCACACGCATCCAGCGGAGCGCCAGGTTATGGACAAGCACAGCCGCGAAGACCACGATGGCCACGTAGGCAAGGTGAAGCAGAATCATGCGGGCCGTGTAGAAGTAGCCGCGCAGTACAGCCACCGCGAGGGCAAGCAGCGTGGCCGTCAAGGCCAGGCTGCATAACGGGAAGAGTCTTTGCAGAAGCACAGATGCACCGTCCAGCCAGGTTTCCAGCACACCGCTATGCCGCCGGAAAAGGCGATGCGCCCGCCAGGCCAGCAGGAGCAACATCACCAGGTAAGCGAGGCGCGCCGGACCGCTGCGCAGCCATTCCTCGCCGGGCCATAGAAATAGAATCGTTAAGGCAAATAAGGATGGATAGATCCAGCGCGCACCTCCGGCTGCCCGGTAGAGGTTTTTGCATACCGGCTCAGGCCATAAGAAATGGTCCTTTGCCAAACCCTTTGGCTTGCAGATTTCGCGCAGCAGGCAGCAGGCAAACAGGATCCAGGCCGCGGATCCCAAGCCGTGCCCGGCAGCCTGGACAAGGTCCCCGCGCGGCGCGACCGTCAGGATGCGTCCCAGATAAACGAGGAGCGCGGGCCAGATCGCGGCCAGCAGGACGGTCCAGAGCATCGCCTCCAGGGTGTAGACAAAACGGTCTGTCAGTAACCGGTCGATCTTTTCGCTCAGAAGCGCCATCCTCGCGCGAATTCGCCTTGCAAGTTTGAAGGCCACAACCAGCATTACAAGCCCACCTGCTAACGGGAATTTCTGTCGGTTGAGCAGAAGCAGCAGGTCGTTTGGTGTGCCGAAATAGCGCTCGCGCTCCGTCACAAAACGTTGCAGATTCGCGTGCTGCTCGGTGAACCATTTGACGTCAACGGGGCGCAGACTGCGCGTCCAGATCAGACGGGCGTCCAGCATTTCCTGCATCGCGCGCCCATCCTGGAGCAAGCGCGCTTCCACGAGATCGATCTGCCCGCGAATGCGCTGGTATTCGTCGAGGGCCCGTTCCCGTTCCGTGAGCAACTCGCGCTGCTTCTCGATCAGGGGCTCCGCCTGAGCCCGCTCTTCGGCGCTCAACAAGTCCCAGCCCGGTAGGGCCGCGGCTCTGCGGGCTTCGGGCGCGCGCAGCATGCGGAGCTGCTCGCGAATTTCGATCTGCTGAACCCGCTTGAGTGCCGTTTGCTCCTGTCGCTGGCGGGCGGAGGTCTCGATCTGTCGGATCCATGTCAGGCGCTGCCGTTCTTCGCGCAGTTGTTCGGAATAGGCCACCGGCAAGTTGTCGATCGATAGGATCTGGTTGACCCGCTCCAGCGTTTGCTGCACCTCTTCCAGTTTGGCCTGCTGGTCCCGCAATCGTTCCTGCATGGCGCGCGTGTCGGCGGCGTCGACGGCCAGTGCCTCGGCCTGGCGCACATTCTCGTCTGCAAGCCGAACCAGCAGGGGCGCGGCACCTTCGAGTTGCTGGCGCATTTCCCGCACATCCGTGGCGGTTTGAAGGGTCATTGATAAACGGCGTGCGCTGAGCCGGTCGCGCTGCTCTGACAGCGCCTCCTGCAAGCGATCCACCTGCGTGGAGACTGCACCGTGCTCCGCCGATGCAAGTTGGATACGCGCCTCCAAGGTATTCATTTCGACTTCCAGTCGACGGGATCGGTCGCGCAGAGCCTCGCGCTCCCACGCAGCACGCAGCGTCAATGCGGTCGATGGCGTCAGCTCCGTCCAGGCCATATCGTCCAGGGCCGGCAAGCTCGGAAGCTGTGAAGTCGCCTCCAACTCGCGGCGAATGGCATCCGGTTGCTGTCGTAAACGCTCTACCTCCCGGTTCAGTCGACTCCGTCGTTCGATCAGTCGGTCCAACTCGACCTGCTGTCGACCGACCCATGCTTCAATATCTCCAATCGACGCATCGTCCGCTGGCGCTGCCGCCGGGATCGGGGGATCGGGATCTTGAAGCCGGGCCAACGACTCATCCAGGTCCTCGGCTTGTTGTAACATGGACCCGATCGCCTCTTCCTCTTCCGCCGCCTGTTCGGCAAAAGCCAGGGCGGCGCGCAGGGCCTCCAGCGTGGCCGTCGCCTGATCGGGGGGCAGGTCCGTCTGCGCCTCGACCTGCGCGATCCACTCGGAGATTTCGGTCGGCCCCGGCAATTCGGTCAGCCCCGTCTGCGCGGAGAGCAGCGTTGGCCCGAAACCGACCATCAACCAGCAGCAAAGGCCCAGGAGCCGAGAGATGCGCGTATTCATCGCCTCATATTTCCCCTTCTCCGCCAGGAGTCAAGTGGTTTCAGAGGAGCACCGCGCCACGAAAAAATGAGACAAAATGACACTTTCTTGATCACACGGGCAATTGAATAGAGCCCATATGACACACTATAGATAGCCTGAGTATTACGTAAACAGTTGATAAAGAGATTGATAAGAATGCAGCATGGATTTGGCACGCGATATGCATTCGGATAAGGCAGGAAATAAAGCCTGCTCATGGTGGGCGGGCCCTACGAATACGGAGGAACTGACATGTATTGGCCAACCTATGGAAGAACTACGTGGGATCCGTTCTCGGAGCTGAGGACGCTGCAGCGGGAGATGAACCGTCTGTTCGAGGGCTCTGCTACGGGCATGGCTTCCCGTTCGCTGCCGGCGCTCAATCTCTGGAGTGACGGCGAGCAAGCACTCGTCACGGTGGAGTTGCCTGGCGTCGATCCGAAGGAGATCGACATCAGCGTGCTCCGCGACGAGCTGACGCTGAAGGCGGAACGCAAGGCGCCCGAGTTGGGTGAAGAGATTGTCTGCCACCGGGCGGAACGCGAGACCGGCCGCTTCGTCCGCAGCCTGCGGCTGCCGTTCGACGTGGAGAACGACAAGGTGTCGGCGAGCTACGAGCGCGGTGTCCTGACTATCAAGTTGCCGCGCGCGGAATCCACCAAGCCGAAGCGGATCGCGATTCAAAGCGCCTGAAAGAACATTGCACCACAGCATCTGGAAGGAGAAGGAAAGATGAAACAACCTGCCAAGACCGAACGTTCCGATGTCGCGCAGGTCGAACCGGCCGAGGATCGTCCCGTGCTGGTGCCGGCCACCGACATCTACGAAAAGCAGAACGCCATTCTGGTGCGCTGCGACATGCCCGGCGTGGATGACAAGCATCTCGAAGTAACGCTCGAGAATGACGTCCTGACCATCGTCGGCCATCGCGCGGACGCGCAGCCGGAAGGCCACGCCTTGTTGATGGGCGAATATGGCACGGGCATCTATCGCCGGGCCTTCACCATCACGCAGGACGTCGACCACAAGAAGATCAAGGCGCGCATCAAGGACGGCGTGCTCGATCTCGAGTTGCCCAAGGCCGAGCGCGCGCAGCCGAAGCGCATTGCGATCGAGGTGAACACGTAAACAGAAGCAGGAAGGAGGTGATGAACATGGTCCGTAACCTGATTCCCTGGCGCAAGAAGACGGAGTCGTTGAGTCCGGAACTACCACTTCTCCGAGCTGAGCTATGGAGAGTTCCGCCGCTCCATTCCCCTTCCTGCGGGTGTCGACCGGGAGAAGGCCAAGGCGACGTTCAAGAAGAGTGTTCTGGCCCTGACGTTGCCTAAGACCGAAAGTGGCGCTGCGGAGCGCCGCCGCATCCCGATTCAAGCCGAGTAACCCGAAACGCCGGGCAGCGCCCATGCTGCCCGGCACTTTTCTTTAGTCAGAGGGTGGTCGGGTGTGGAGGGTTTCGGGGGGAGGAGTGGTCAGTGGTCAGTGTTCGGTGGAGAGGAGTGTTCAGTGGTCAGTGTTCGGGAAAAGCTGCAGGATGGGCCACGCTGCTGGCGTGGTAAACATGTCGCGAAGCGACTGCCCGTCGCCCAAAGCTTGCCCAGAAGCGTGCTCTGCTCTGCTTCTGTGGCCTATGAGCCAACCATGCGTTGATCGACGGCCCACGCATTTGGCGTGGTAAACTACAAGCCTGCCACGCCGCAGGCGTGGGCCGTCCTACAACAGCAGGTGCGCCGAGCCACGAACCCCTAACCTGTAACTTCATTTCGCCATGGGCCGCTCTGAACGCGAAGTGGCACAAGTTACAGCTCGCATCGTCCGGGCGCCCCCGGGCCGAAACTTGTTTGAGAGAACATGGTTAGTACACACGCTTCCGGCTCGGGAACCGCCAGCGGACGACGGGCGGTCGAGAGCCGAGCCGCTCCGTTCGCGAAT
>SLOV01000273.1 GCA_007132345.1 Kiritimatiellia bacterium | reverse complement strand
GGCCCCAGAGCGCCCCGTAGATGGAGGCGTTCGGCTTGATGTCGATGGTTGCCAGGGGTGCGTAAATGAAGCCTACGAAACGGGTATTCGGCGCGAAATCGATCTTCGCGGAGGAACAAGCGGCCCAGCGGCGGGCGGTGGGTCGGCGGAGAATGGCCATATTCCTTTATCGAATGTGCAAAGATGACCAAATCATTCAGCCATGGGGCCGCGGCCCAATGCCCGGGGAGCGCAAGACGTATGGGCGGCGGAGCCGCTTTGGACGGCGGCGGGTGGAGGCCACTTTCAGATGGCTTATGCACCACCTTGCGTTCTGGCATAGACCCGTCACGGGGCGAGAAAGACGCCGGTGCGGTAGAAGGTGGTTGTCTCGTGCGGAGCCGGCGGCGTGAGTTCGATCGGACCGCCCGTGCCGGGCTCGTCGAGACCCAGCGGATACCAGAGGTTCTCGGTGAGGTTCGTGGTGTAAAACAAGTCGTAGAGCCGGCCAAGGAAGGTTTCCGGAATCAGGATCGTGGGCTGCGTGGCCGACCCGGTGACGGTGCGGATAAGCGGGAATCGAGAGTCTGGGTCGTGGGGATCGGTCCCCGCAATTGCCTCTTCGGCATCGCTGTAGCCGTCGCCGTCGGAGTCGATGTCCCAGAGTGAAAGCTCCCGCACAACGGTACGCTCCGCCACGAACTGAATGGTTTCGAGCGGCGGGCCGTCGACGCGCAGATCGTTCACATACACGTTATAAGGAGTGCCAGGCCCTGCGCTGAAGTTCCAGAAGCGGATCTGATGCACCAGCGCCTCCGCCGAATCGGCAAGCTCGCCCTCGAACACTTCCGCGCCGACGGTGAAGCGATAGTTCGTGGGGCTCGTCAATTCGAAGGAAAGCTCGTGGCCGTCGTCCGTCCAGCCCAAATCCGTCTCCCATACCCCCGCCGCATCGCCGATCGAGTAGGCGGGGGCCCCGCCGGAGAAGAAGAACTCGAAGAGGTTCTGCCCAAAGCGATTCTGGAGTCCGACTCCGATGGATCGATCATTGTCGATCCAGTTGTTGTCGAAAAGAACTTCCAGCAGGTCCCCCACATGCAGCGGCGCCGGGAAGGGGCGGGTTGCGCTTGCGAGGCTGCCGCTGTTCGCCCACAACCCCCAGCCACGCGGCCCCACACTGTTGTTGGTATGGTCCGTGTCATCGGCGAGGAAGAAGCCGGCGTTTTCGCCTTGCACATCGAGTTGCCATCCGGTGGTCCAGCCCGTGCCGCCATTCTGGCCGTCCGACCAAGCGTTCGCGGCGACGTAAAGAGTGTTCGTGGCATGGTCATGCAGCCCCGCGTTCGGATTCACAGGGCTATTGGTGCCGATCACCCGGATCAGGTTCGTACCGATGGCCAGGGGGATTTCCTCAATGCTCCACGCGGCGTCCGCAGGAATGGTGCCGCCGGTCTGATTCAGGGCGTTGGTCCAGCGGAGCTCACCCGCAAGCGCATCGGATATCCCCTGGAGCAGGATCGTTTCAACTTCGTTGGAGACCGTCACGGTCGCACCCGGCTCGGTAATAGCGAGGCGTTGCGTGGCCTCCACGCAGCCCACAATGTTGACGTGCCAGTCCTGGCCATAGTTGTTATCCCAGATGCGCTGCGGTTCGGGCTGGCCGTCGTGAAAAACAAAGTTGAGTTGCCAGGTGTCCGAGGGCACGGCGTGCTCGGCACTCCAGACGCCGGGCGCGGTTTCGGTCAGGGGCACCGTTTCGACATCCTGCCATCCGTTGCGACCGAGATGGATGGAAATGCCTTCCGCACCGCTCAACGGGCCTTCGCGGGTTTCGTAGAAGATCTCGACCGGCTCACAGCCTTCGGGAAACGCGGGCAAGGTATAGACGGCAGGCGGATCGTTGACGCATCCCTCGATATTCAGGAACCAGTCGCGCCCAGCATTGTTGTCCCAGATGCGCCCCTCCCCCTCCACGCCATTGTGGAAGACCATGTTCAACTGCCAGGTGCCCTGGGGTACACTTTTCACCGCACGCCAACCGCCAGGCACGGGATTCATGGGAATTTCTTCTGTTTCCTGCCAACCGTTTCGACCGATGACCAGGGTGAGATCCGACGCCCCCGCCAACGGGCCATTGAGCGGATCGAAATGAACCGTCATAGGCGCGCAGCCGCTGGGCTGACCGGGACTGAAGCTCACAAGACCGGTCTGCGGTGGCGGCGTTTTCGAGAAGACCTGCATGCTGTACATCCCCATGTTGACAAGGGCAAAAGGTGGGTTCCCGACGGCCTGGACGGCGCCGGAGCCGATGTTCTCGAAGTCGGGCGCGTAATAGGAACTGTCGCTGTTGAAATGCGAATGCCAGGTACCCGGCGAAGGGAAAGGCACCAGGTATGTATTGTTATTGAATTGGTTCGCCGAGAAATTAGCCACCACAACCACGTCATCGGTCTGGCCGCCGGCGTCCCATCGGATGTAGGCGATGACCTTGTTGATGTTATCGATGTGGTGCACCGCCACACCGGTGCCTTTCAAGCCCTGCGTACCGCCGCGCAGATTGCGCCGAAGGTGGATGAGATCTGAGTAGGCCTGCACGATGCCCGCGTGCTGATCCGCCAAATGCCATTGCAGGGGAACGTGGTCGGCAAAAGAGTTGATCTCGTTGAACTCCTGGCCCTGGAAGATCATTGGAACTCCTGGCGTGGTCATCACGATACCGGCCGCCAGCAACTGGCGTTTACGCGCCCAGATGCTTTCCGGATCGTCCCAGTCGATGTCCTTCGGAATGCGGAAGCGGGAGTCGAAGGGGCGCTCCGCAATATAGTCGTGCGCCTCGGAGAACAGAACCCGGTAGTGGCCATCCTGGCCCGGCCAATGGTTGATGAGACCGCTGACCACATTCATGTCACGGCCCGCGTCGGACGGCGGCACAATCTGTCCATGCAGGCCCCAGCGCCAGGCGACATCCCACACCGTTTCGAAATTCATCGGATGATCAAAAGCATGATCCTCCGCGCCGCGAATGACGTGGGGATACGCCTGAGAGAGATCCCAGTTAATGTCTCGCAGCAGCGTCCAGCCGTCCGGGTTGGTGACCGGCCCCGATTCGCCATAGTTGATAATGTTGAAGACCGAGTCCCAGCGGAAACCACCGACGCGATACTCCTGCACGAACATCAGGATCTGGTCGCGGATGAAGTCGCGCACCGGCTGCCGTCCAAAGTCGGGGCGTGTGTGCCCCCACGGCGTCGAGCCGCGCCAGTCGTTGTAGAAATAGATGCCGCCGCCGTCGAACTCCGACCAGCCGTCAAACTGCCACATATCGAGGTCGCCCGGCCCGTAGTGGTTGTGGACTACGTCCATGAACACCGCGATGCCGCGCTCGTGACATTCGCGCACGAACCGTTTGAAGGCGTCCGGGCCGCCATAATCGGTCTCGATCGCGAAGAGGTCCGAGGGATTATAGCCCCAACTCCGCCCGCCCGGGAATTCGTTGACCGGCATAAGTTTAATGACATTGATGCCCAGCCGACGCAGATGGTCGAGGCGCTCGATGGCGTCGTCGAAGGTGCTGGGCGGGTTCTGACCGCCAAACGTGCCGAGATGCATTTGATACATAACCGCGTCGTTGCGATGCGGAAACGGCTGTGGCGTGGATTGCCAGTCGAAGGCCCACGGATCGTAGATCACCGAATTGCCGGCCGAGCTCGTCACCTGCCGCGCACGGGGGTCGCGGCGGTCGAAGGCATCATTGATCCTGTACTTGTATTCCTGGCCCGGCTGCGCGCCGGGGATATCGATCGACCAGTTACCGGTGGTCCCTTCCGCGACCATCGGGGTGGTGGCCCAACCGTTGAATTCGCCCTTCACGCCTACCGAGGTGGCGAATGGCGCCCAGACCCGGAACGCTACGCCCGTACCGGCCGCATCGGCATAAGGCATGGAGCCCATGCCGGGGCGAGCGGATTGCGCGCCCGCCTCCACCTGGGTGAAGCGCAGGAATGCAAGCACGAGCAAGAGCCCGAGACGAATGCCTTCGGAAATCGTACGCATAACCACCACCCTCAGAAAATAGACCACAGACCACAGACCACAGACCACAGACCACAGACCATCCTACCCCTGAACCCGATTGCGGAATAGGTCGATCTCCAAAAAAGATTCTCGAACAACGCCAGAGACCTTACGCACATGCCGCCGCATCCCGCCCCGGAGCGGCCCGGCTCTTGCCCCCGCACCGTGCGCTGGCGGTTCCAGAGCCAGCACCCCGAAACAGCGGACGCGGAACCGCCGTCGCCTGCGGCGATTGCGGTCGGGAGCGCGTCCGCTCCACAATGCCGCCATTATCTATCTGCTTCACCTAGACCAGCCGCATTGGGCATGCTACAAGCCATGCCTATGAAAACGAACGATTCCCTCTCCTTTACGATCCTCTGTTGCCTTCTGCCTGCCTCCCTCGCGCTCGGCCAGGCCGGCCCCGGTAGCAGCGGCCCGCTCATCGCGCACGAACCGGCGGCCGTCGCCATTGCCGGGCAGCCCCTCGAAGTCTCCTCCCGCGTGTCCTCCATTGGAACGCCGATCCGCACCGTCACGCTGAACTACTCCATCTCCCAGGACATCTCCCCGTCCTCCATTACCATGGAACGCGGCAGCATGGGCCAATTCACGGCCAGAATCCCGGCAAGCCAGTTCGACGGGCAGAACTCCTTCTGGTATTACATCGAAGCCGTCGATGAGGCGGACGAATGGGCCGAAACCCCATGGCACCAGGTGCAGGTCCGCAGCATGGCCACCCCGCCCGCCGCGCCGCCAGAACCACAACCCCGGCCTGCGGTAACGCAACGCCCTACGCCAGCCCCGACACCGCCCGCCCCGGCCATCGCTGACCGTCCGGCACCCACGCCCGTGGCCCCGGAGCCGCCGCCCGCGGCAGCACCCGCCCCGGCGGTTGTCGCGCGCCCGCCATCCCCCTCCCCCTC
>SLOV01000346.1 GCA_007132345.1 Kiritimatiellia bacterium | reverse complement strand
GTTCGTAACGGAAGTCGAAAGGAAAGGCGTCGTCGCCGAAGTCGTTCGCGCAATAGCGGAGGATCACCACGTCGGGCTCGATCTCAGGGAAATAGGTTTCCAGCACACGCATTTCCTGGGCAGTGCCATAGGCGGGAATGCCGGTGTTAAACACTTCGGCCTCGAGACCGTGCGTGTCGTAGAACCAGTCAAGCTGCTCTGTGAGCCGATGTTCGGCTTCGATGCGATAGCCGAAGAGCATGGAATCGCCAAGCGTCAGGATCCTGCGCGCTCCGCTGGTGCGCGCCCGCTCCAATTTGGTGTCCCAGTCTTCGTCGCGAAAGCCGTGGCGGTTGATCGAAACGTGAATGTAATTCGGGCGCACACGCCCTTCGAAGCCGGGAATGCCCTTCATGCCGACCACCGGGTCGTGCTGCAGGATGACGTTGGTGCGCAGAATATCCTGCGAGGGACCGAAGCGCTTGCGCGCGGCGAATTCGCACATGCCGAAGATGACCCCGGAAACCAGGGCAAGCAGAACCAGTCGCATGATCCACTGTTTCATCACCGCGCGCGCGCCCTATTTCTGCTTTGGAACCGGCCGCCCAAGGCGGCGCATGACTTCCTGGAGATCCTCCCAGACAAAACGCTTGGCCGGGGGGTTACGAAGCAGATAGGCGGGGTGGTAGGTGGGCATCAGGTCGATGCCTTGGAATTCTCGCCATTTCCCGCGCGCTGCGGAGATGGACCCGATCGACGGGATAAGGCCCTGGGCGGCGGTGGCCCCGAGCGAAACGATGACTTTGGGTTTGAGCAGCGCGATCTGCTGATGGAGGTATGGCATGCAGGCGGCCATCTCCTCGGATGTCGGCACCCGGTTGCCGGGGGGGCGGCATTTGACGATGTTGCCGATGAAGACTTCCTCGCGGGTGAGCCCCATGGCTTGAATCATCTTTGTGAGCAACTGGCCCGCGCGCCCCACAAAGGCGAGGCCCTGCCGATCTTCGTCGGCGCCGGGCCCTTCGCCCACGAACATCAGTTCCGGTTTGGGATTTCCCTGACCGGGCACGGTCTTGTTGCGCGTCTTATGAAGGGGGCAAAGGGTGCAGGAGGCGACGGTTGTGGCGATTTCCTCCAGTTGCCCGGAGGCGCGGACTGCTTTCGGTTCGGCCTTGCGGGGCGCGGCCATTGCGGCTGGCTCGGGAGCCAGGGCCGGCGTCGGGCGGTTGGGCGGTGCGTCGGAGAGTTCGACACGGGTGACGCCCTCTTCCTTCTTCCACTGAAGGTAGCTGTCCATCCGATCGAGGACACTGGCGAGTTGGGCGAAATGGCGTGGATGTGGTGCGGTAGGCATGAACAGAACCTCAGAGTACGATCTGAAATAGTGTGCATTCGGCAGGCACTCCGACAAGGCTTTTCCGCCCGCACATGCAGTCCCCCGCGACCTCCAGGGAGAGAGACCCCCGCGACCTTGAAGAGAGACCCCCGCGACCTCGTGTCGCGGGTGAATCAGATGCGCCTGCGTCAGCGAATGTGGGCAAAAGAGAACGACAAAGGGCCGCGACAAAGAGGGGCGACAAGGGCTCACGACAAGGCTTGCGACAAGGAGGCGCGAACCGCGCCATCACCCACCCTCCTGCGCCCCAAGCTCATGCAGCAGCGCGCGGAAATCCGCGGGCAGCGGCGCCTCGAACAATAGCGGCTCGCCCGTGCGTGGATGTGCAATACGCAGCACCTCGGCGTGCAGCATCTGGCGTGTGGCCCGAAGCGGGTGCCGCTTGCGGAGCCCGCCATAAACCGCATCGCCCACCACGGGATGCCCGAGATGCGCCATGTGCACGCGAATCTGATGCGTCCGCCCCGTTTCGATTCTCAGGCGCACCCAGGAGACATCCTCGAAGGCCTCGACCAGACTCCAGTGTGTGACGGCCCGTCGCCCGCGCTCCTGCACGACGGCCATGCGCGTGCGATGGTGCCGGTGCCTGCTGATCGGCGCGTCGACCGTGCCGGACTCCCGCCCCAACACGCCCCAGACCAGGGCGGCATATTCTTTGTGCACCTCCCGCGCTTTGAATTGCCGCTGTAATTCGTGCATGGCCGCGTCGTTCTTCGCCACCACCAGGATGCCGCTGGTGTCTTTGTCGAGCCGATGTACAATGCCGGGGCGCCGCTCCCCGCCGATGCCGGTGAGGTCGCGGCAATGATGCAAGAGGGCATTGACGAGTGTGCCTGCGTCGTGGCCGGGAGCGGGGTGCACCACGAGACCGGCGGGCTTGTCGATGACGATCAAGTCGGTGTCCTCGAAGAGCACCACCAGGTCGATGGCCTCGGCCTCCAGAGCCACGGGTTTCGCTTCGGGGATTTCGTATTCGATCTCCTCACCACCGTGCAACCGGTGGCGTGGCTTGCAGGCCTGGCCATCGACCAGGACGAGCCGTTCCTGAATCAAGGCCTGCCACCGCGCCCGCGATGGCTCCGCGCATTGGCGGCTCAGCCAGACATCGAGGCGGACGGGCTCCAGATCAGGCGGCACCCGCAGGCGGGGCATCGGGGCCTCCTCCCTTGCGGGCTGGCGCAAGAAACCAGAGGGCAACGCCGGCAACGAACAGCGCGATGCTGACGCCCTGCGCCACGGTCAGCGCGCCGAGATGCTGCCGCGGGTCGCCGCGCGTGAGTTCGAGTAAAAAGCGGGTAACGGGATAGAGCATCAGGTAGAGGGCCATCACCTGGCCGTCGCGGCGGCGGCGGGGATAGAGCCATAAGAGGAAGGCATAGACGCCAAGGTTGGCGATCGCCTCGTAGAGCTGTGTGGGGTGGACCGGCCCGAGAGCGGCCGCATCGCCATAAGCAAAAGAAACCGCCCACGGCAGATCGGAGGGCCGCCCGAAGCAGCAACCGTTCATAAAGCAGCCGAACCGGCCAATGGCGTGGCCGAGGGGCACGCCGGTGATGGCGAAATCGGCGAAGGCAGGAATCGGGATGCGCCGCAGCCGCGCCAGCCAGCAGAGCGCCAGGGTGCCAACGATCAGGCCGCCGTAGAAGATCTGGCCGCCTTCCCAGATCGCCGGAATCTGACGGGGGAACTCCGCGAAGTAGCGCCAATTGGCCAGCACATAAAAGAGGCGCGCGCCGAGAATGCCGCTGATAATCGTCCAGACCCCCAGCTCGGAGCCCAACTGTGGGTCCAGGCCCTCGCGGCGCGCCAGGCGGTTCCAGTTGAGTACGGCAGCCATGAAGCCGGCCGCGGTGAGCAGGCCGTACCAGCGGATGGGATGGCCAAAGAGATGGAAGAGTATCGGGTTCATGGATGGGGTCGCCTGGCGGGCCAAAGTTCCCGAAAGCGGGTTGTTTTCAAATGCGGTTGTGGAGGATAAGGTAGCTCTCACTGGCTGGCAAATGGTTCCGCGCTCTTGTCGAAGCAGGTGCGGCGCCATGGTCGCCGGAGGGACTTCATGGCAGAGAACTCGAAATCGCTGGAGATCGCGGCAGATCGCGTGGAGTCATTCGACTGCACGGCCTGCGGCAAGGCGGTGTCTGTGGAGGGCATGACGCCTTTCGAGCCGTTTCGCTGTCCGCATTGCGATGCCATCCAGAGCGTGCCTCTGCGCCTCGGCGGGTTCCTGCTGCTCAGCCTGCTCGGCAAGGGCGGTATGGGGGCGGTCTATCGGGCCAGAGACACGACACTCAACCGCTATGTCGCGATCAAGGTGATGCAGTCGTCGCTTGGAGATGACCCGAAGTTTGTGGAGGACTTTTTGCGTGAGGCACGCGCGGCCGCGCAGTTTAACCATCCGCACGTGGCTCAAATCTATTCGTTCGGCGAAGAAAAGGGGCAGGCTTGTCTGGTGATGGAGCTGCTCGAAGGCGGTAGCCTCGACAAGATGATCGAGTCGGGCGAGCCGCTCGACGAGGTGCAGGTGCTGGATATCGCCGTTCATGTGGCCCAGGCCCTGAAGGCTGCGAACAAGATCGGCCTGCGGCATGGCGACATCAAGCCGGCCAACATTCTCTTCTCCACCTCCGGCCAGGCCAAGGTGGTCGACTTCGGCCTGGCCTGGTATGCGGAAAGCCACCAGCAGCCGGGTGAAATATGGGGGACACCCTATTACATTGCCCCGGAAAAGGTGAAGAGCAAGGTGGCGGATCACCGCGCGGATATGTACAGCTTCGGGGCCACTTTCTTTCACGCCCTGACCGGCGAGCCGCCTTTTGATGGGGAGACAGCAAAGGAACTGGTCGTGAAACGGCTCAACGAGCCCGCCCCGGATGTCCGCACGCTGCGCCCCGACCTTTCTCCCAAAACCGCGGAGGTGCTGGCCCGCAGCCTGCAGCGCGATCCCGGTCGGCGCCACCCCACCTATACCAGCATGCTGGCCGACTTGCAGGCCGCCCGCAACGAAGCCGAGCGGCGGCGCGAGGAGGCGATTGCCGCCGCGGAAATCGCCGCCGTCCGTTCGCGCCGCAAGAAGCGGATTCAATGGTCGCTCGCTTCATTGCTGCTCATCGGTGGCGCGGCCGGCGCCGTGTGGGTGAAGGTGCAGCAGGCCGCGGATGCCCCGGCACCGCGCCCGATCCGGCACATTCTCGTCAATGGCCGGCTGGTGCCGGTCTATTCCGATGAAGAAGAGCAGGGACTCCGCGAGAGAATCGCCGCTACGCGAGCCGGCCCGACACAGCCAGACGACGCACCTGCGGTTGAGCAGCCGCTTTCGCCGGACCAGGTCTCAGCCCTGGAGGAGGCAATTCGGACTGGCGCGGAAGGCGATCCGATCGGAGCCACCATCGCTCTGCACCGCCTTCAGCGGGCGGCGCCGCCGGGCACGGCCACGGCATTGGTGCGCTTGAATCTGGCGATCTCGCTGATCATGGAAGGAGAGGAACAGACGGCGCAGAACAACCTGCGTGCGCTGATGCAAGACCTGCCCGCCGGGCAAGCCCTGCACGGTATCGCCGCCATTCTCCTTGGCGAACAGGCCCTGG
>SLOV01000016.1 GCA_007132345.1 Kiritimatiellia bacterium | reverse complement strand
GATGCTGGGCGGCTATGCGGCGCAAACGCGGACCATCGGGCGGCGCGAAGTGGAGAAGGCGCTGCTGCAATTGGAGTGTGCGGTATGAGCGTGATTCAAGAAGCGTTGCGGCGAAAAATGGCCGAGCAGCAGGCACGCGATGAAGAGGCGGGCCGTCCCGTCTCCAAGCAGGCATCCGAGGCAGGCGGCTATGCACCGCCCGTTCTTGACGCACGCGCCCCTCGCTCGCACGCCTCCGCTCCGCGGCAGAACGCTGCCTTCTCGCCGACCCGCTCCCGGGAGGAGACCGCGCCCCGGCGGGACGGCCCGGCAGTGATCCCGATTCTGATGGTCATTGTGCTCCTGGCCTTTGCAGGGGTGTCGTTGCTCTGGCTGCAGACGCAGCGGGACATCGAGGCGCGCCGCCGTTCCTTTGAGGAAGGCCCGCCCAGTGCACCCGTCCGGGCCGAGGCCGCACCCGCGCGCACCCCGGCTCCGGCGCGACCGGAACAACGCCCCGTGGCACAGCAACCCGCGCCGGCATCGCCTGCACCGACCCCGGCGCCGACCCCTGCACCGGAACCTAGTTCAGCACCGTTGATGACGCCCGCGCCTACGGTTGCCGCCACTCCGTCTCCGCCTGCCACGGATCGCCCGCGCGGGCCGGTGGCCGCGCGACAGGAATCGGTGACCCGCGACGACTGGCCGCGGATCGAACTGGTCGGCATCCTCTCCGGCGGGGCGAACCGACGCAACACGGCGATCTTGAACGGATCCCTGGTGATGGTCGACGCGCAGATCGAAGGGGTGACCCTGGCCGAGGTGACCGAGGAAGGGGTTTACCTGGAGTTTATGGGCGACCGGCAATTCATCCGGATCGGTGAGCACACGCGCTGACGGCCCGGCATCAGGCCGACATGCGCACTTTCCGCTCGCCACGGATCTTGTTCAGGCACTGGTCATAATCGTCGGCCTGTACCAGAAAGAAGTGGCACTTCTTGCGCGTCTCTTTCTCCACCTCGGCGCGCAGTTCGTAATGGTAGGGGTTGAGAATCGCGACGAGGGCGTCGGTGCCCATGGTTTCGAAGACGAGCGCGCCTTTCCGTTCGGCATACTCCATTGGCAGCAGGTTTTGTGGCGCGCCATCGAACCCGAAATCGGCCAGACGGATGAAGGGGAGGGTGGAGTCCCGGCAGAGAAACTCGATGACGCGCTCCTGGTTGGGCATGCCGCGGTCATGCAGCACGTGTTGCACGGTGACGGGTACATCGAAGACCTTGGTGGAGTTTTCCGTGAGGTCCTCCACGATCGTCGAGTATTCCGCCTGCGTGAGAACCTGCGCCTGGAGGAGGCTCCACGCCAACGACATCTCGCTCGCAATATTGATTTTGGTCTGCGGGCGGCGCTTTTGCGGCGCGATATCGGCGGGTGACGGCATGCCGTTGGCCACCATGAGGTCTTCCATCTGCTTCATGGTGGCTTCGGCCTTGGGGTTTCCGGTGCCGAGCCGCTGCACTTCGCTATAGAGCCAGACCATGGGGGAGGTGTCCTGTTCCTCCAGCACCACGTTGGCTAGGCGCATGACATACTGGAGGGCCTGTGCGCGGTCTCCGATATGTTCGTAGGCCTCGTAAAGCGTTTCCAAAGCGGTGCGGTCGTCCGGCATCGCTTCGAGAATTTGCTCAAACGCGGAAATCGCATTCCAGACTTCGGACTCGGGGGCTTTTTCGAATTGGCTCGTTTTCTGCACGTTCATTCTCCTGTTCCTGGATGCAGCCGGGTGTTTCGGACACCGGGCAAGACCTGGCGAGGGATGATACGCAGCTTTCGTGCCAAAGACCGGGCTGCGGGAAAGCATGCGGGGATTGCGGCTTCGTCTGGCGGCTGGCACCGAACCTGCTCAATGGTCTGCGGCGACGTACACACACCCTATTGAGTGAGGGCGGATGGAATTATGAAAGTCGATAGCATTACCGATATTCTGTTGAGGCGCAGAGCCGTGGGTAGCGATAAGTTGCGGCAGGCGGCGGAGGACGCGCAGGAAGCGGGCGTGAAGCTGGAGCGGTATCTGGTCGAACAGAGCGTGGTGAGCGACGTGGATATGGCCCTTGCACTGGCCGAGTACCTCGGCATGCCGCCTATTCAACTGGCCCATCTCACGGTGCGCGAGCCGCTCATGGATCTGTTGCCGAAAGCGACCATGTCTCGTCATCTGATGTTGCCGATCGCCAAGACGAGCCGGATGCTGACGGTGGCCATGGCGGATCCGTTCGACGTCGTGGGGCTCGACGAAGTTCACGCACTCACGAATCTCGAAGTTGTCCCGGTCATTGCTCCCGAGCGACAGGTGCAGGAGTTTATCAACCGCTTCACCCGCGAGCCGACGCAGGGATTGGAAGATATTCTCAAGGACGTGGCCGACGGCGATATCGAAGTCGGCACGGACGAGGACGAAGACGTTAGCCTGGACCAGATGATGGAAGGCGCCGAGGAGGCCCCCGTCATTCGCATCGTGAACTCGATTATGGTCGAGGCGCTGCGGAAGCGGGCCAGTGACATTCATATCGAACCGATGGAAAAATCCATTCGGCTCCGCTACCGCATCGACGGCATGCTCTACGAAAGCCCGAGCCCCCCGAAGACGCTGCAGGCCGCCATCATTTCTCGCATCAAGATCATGTCGAATCTCGACATCGCCGAGCGGCGCACGCCGCAGGATGGCCGCTTCAAAGTGCGAGCCCTTGGAAAGGAAGCGGACATTCGTGTCAGCCTGCTGCCCACGATTCATGGCGAGAAGACCGTCATGCGTATTCTCGACAAGACGGCGCTGGCACCCAATCTGGATGCCCTGGGCATGGAAGCCTCCGCGCTGTCGGACTTGAAAGAAGCGCTGGAGCAACCGCACGGGATGATTCTGGTGACGGGCCCCACCGGCAGCGGCAAGACCACCACGCTCTATTCCGGGTTGCAGGAGTTGAACAAGGGGAGCAGCAACATCATCACCGTGGAAGACCCGGTCGAATACCAGTTGGCCGGCATCAACCAGGTGCAGGTGAATGCCGATGTGGGGCTGAGCTTTGCGGACGGCCTTCGCTCGATTCTGCGGCAGGACCCGGATATCGTGATGGTGGGCGAAATTCGCGACGGCGAAACCGCGGCGATCGGCGTGCAGGCGGCGCTGACGGGGCACCTGGTGCTCTCAACGCTGCACACCAACGACGCCGCCGGCGCCATTGCCCGCCTCAGCCAGATGGGGGTGGAGCCATTCCTCCTCGCCAGCTCGGTGATCCTGACCCAGGCCCAGCGCCTTTATCGGAGGCTCTGCCCCGCCTGCAAACGCCCGCGTGAGCTGCCGCTCGATACCCTCAAGCTGCACCACATCAATCCCGATCTCTTCGGCGATGTGGATACGTTCGAGCCCGTGGGCTGCCCGAAATGCTCCAACCTGGGCTATCGCGGGCGAGGTGCGCTCATGGAAATTCTGCGGGTCGACGACGACATCCGCAACCTCATCCTGCGTGAGGCGAGTGGTGCCGATCTGGCCGCCTCGGCGGTTGCCAACGGCATGATGACCCTGCGCGACGTTGGCTTTATGCGGGTTCGAGACGGTTCGACCTCCATCGAGGAGATCATCCGGGTAACCAGTGGGCACTGATTGAGAACAGCCGAACATACGTTCTAAGGAAGGCAAGGAAGCAATATGGCGACAACAGTCAACTACGCAAGGCAGCCGGCCGCCGTCGGGGCGAGACCCGCCGCCGTCGCGCCGAAGAAGAAGAAAACACCCGGCGCCAAGAAGATTGTGCTCAAGGAGTTGCCCGCTTTCACACGGCAGATGGCCGCCATGATCGATTCGGGCATGCCCATCGTGCAGACCCTCGAAGCGCAGGAGGTTCAGTCCACCAACAAGGTCTTCAAGGATGTCATTCGAACCGTCCGCACCCAGATCGAGGGCGGCGCTTCGTTGACGGAGGCCCTGCAAAAATTCCCGGACATTTTCAGTGAACTCTATGTGGGCATGCTGCGCGCCGGCGAGTTGGGCGGCATGCTGGCGGACACCGCCGCACGATTGGCCGCTTATCTGGAAGCCCAGGCCCGCCTGCGGCGCAAAGTGATTTCGGCGATGATGTACCCGTGTATTGTCACGGCGGTGGCCCTCCTGCTGACAACAGGCATGATCATCTGGATCGTTCCCGCCTTCGCTTCGATCTACGAAGACTTCGATGCTGCCCTGCCCGGGCCGACGCAATTCCTCGTCAATGTCAGTGATTTTGTCCGGGCCTACGCGCCCTATGTTGTCGGCGCCCTCGTTGTCGTTTTCGTGATGATCGGCCGGTTCAAGAAGACCGAGAAGGGGGCGTTCTTCTTCGACGGTCTGGTGTTGCGCCTACCCGTCTTCGGCGGATTGATCAACAAAGTGGCACTAAGCCGCTTTGCCTCCACCTTCGCGCAGATGACCCGAAGCGGCGTGCCGATTCTTACCTCCCTGGAAATCACCGCCGTGGCCACCGGCAACCGTGTACTGGGCAAGACCGTTGCAAACGCAGCCGATACGGTTGAGCGTGGTGAGCCCCTGAGCACGGCGTTGCTCAAAGACCCGCACTTCCCACCGATGCTGATCCAGATGTTGAGCGCCGGCGAGTCCACCGGCAAAGTCGACGAGATGCTCCAGAAGATCTCGGAATTCTACGAAGACGAAGTGGATGCCACACTCTCCGGCCTCACCTCCCTGATCGAACCGCTCTTGATCGTCTTCCTCGGCTTGCTGATCGGCGGCATCGTGCTCTGCATGTTCATGCCGATCTTCAAGATGCACGAAATTGTGAACTTCTGAGGTCTATTCCACTCCGGGCGCCCGCCCCCGCCGGTACAGCCGGGGGCGGGCCGCCCGGGTCGTGCCGTAGCCCGGTGCAGACCGCCCTGCGCTTCAGCGTCCTCCCGGCTGAATATACGCAGGCTAAAAATTGCCATTCTGCGGCAAT
>SLOV01000337.1 GCA_007132345.1 Kiritimatiellia bacterium | reverse complement strand
TCCTCCTCGAAACGAATCCGCTCGCCGGTCGGCTGGTAGCTTTCTCCATCCAGACTGAACTCCAACGCCACAACGCTCGTGTCACGGCGCGCGGGCCGAACCAGGAACTCGTTGTCCCGACGGGCCAGGCGCAGTCCTTCGTGTTCCAGCAAGGGGGAGGCAGGTTCAATCTCCACATCCAGGTTCCGCCGAATGCGCAAGGCCCGAGCCGCGGTCGGCCTGCCCTCCAGGCCACTTCGATCCACCGTCGAGACCCGCCAGAAGTAATCGCCTTCTCCCAGCAGGTCGGCGGTCAGGCTATGCTCTTGAACGCGATGCTCCTGCACAATGGCGTTGAAGGCCAGGTCGCCTGCGATCTCTAGGCGATAGCCGTCGACACGCCGATGATAGACCGGGTGCCAGGAAAAGGTTGGCGTCTGCACCGACGTAATGTGGATCGCCTCGCGCGGTACGAGCTGGGTCGGCGGCGGAAAGAGTTCGACGGGCCTGGCAGGCGGCCGGTTGCCTTCCGCAACGGTGCCGAAGTTGCGCGGTACGTCCACGCTCGCACCGGCTGCGGTGATCACCGTTGCGCCCTCCAACATGGAGAGACGCGTCGCGCCCGCGTCCGCACCCACCCGCAATTGCGTGCCGCGAATCGCAATCGAGGCATTCCCACTATCGATCTCAAAGACGGACGACTCCACTTCGCGCGGTTCCACAGTCCCTAGAATATTTCCGATCATCACGCGCAGCTTCGAATTGCGCTGGCCGGTGCGCCGATCCAGCCGGAAGTCTTCAAGAAGGAAGGTGCTATCGCGCGCGACCTGAACGATGGACCCCTCGGCCAGGGTCAACTCCACGCGCGCATCGGGACCGGTTCGCAGCATGGCGGCAACCGGGAGCGTATCGCCCACACGAGCGGAACTCCATGTGCCGCCCTGGTCGAGTGATGTTTCCGCTGTGCCTTGCACAAAGGTGATGCGGGCCTCCTGCTGAACAGGCGCTCGCTCATCCGCCAGGCGGGCGGCTTCGGCGGCCTTGCGCGCCCCAAGTTCGGCGAGTGCGGAAGCGCTCGAGTAGCTACCTTTCTCCCGATCGGTGCGCGCCTCCCGAATGGTGGCACGCGCGTCACCATATTCCTCCGCCGCATAAGTGTCCGCGGCGGCCGCGTGTGCCGCAGCCAAGGCGTTCTCCGCACGGGAAAGCGCCGTGATCGCCCGGTTGCGCACTTCCAAGGGGATGGCCAGCAGCGTTCCGGGCTGGACCGATGCTGGATTCTCGATGCGGTTATAGCCGAGGAGTTCGTCGACGAATTCGGTTCCGCCCATGAAGCGTTGCGCCAGCGCCTGCAACGTGTCCCCTTCCTGAACGGTGTAGACGGTGAAGTCCTGGGAGCCTGCTGCCCGTAGCGGCGCCGAGAGGCCGAAGGTCAGCGCGCAACTCAAAAATATGTGCCAGCACAAAAGCGAGCGAAATGCAGCCATGCTATTCTCCCTCAATCCATCCGCCCCCCCCACGCCAATCCATCCCCCTTGTCGCGAATAGCGCGGGAAAAGTCGATGCCTTTTCGAAGCGGCTGGGAATCAGACTATTGAGCGGTGGCCAGGGGTATTTCTGCGCTTTGCCCGGCATCGTGTTGCGTGCCCATCGAATCTACCGGCGCAGGCCGGCGCCACGCATGGAGCGTCAACGAGAGCCGATCCCAGCATGGCAGGTCTCCTTCTCAGTATGGCCAATCGGTCCGGGGTCGCGATTTCGGGTCCTTACGCTCCGCTGCGGCATAGATATCGGTGGGCGCAGGCTTGGCCGCCATGCCGTCATGACGCGTCTCGCTGGACTTAATGCCCCACAATTTACGCAGATACTCCACGTAGGTCGCGGGGTCCTTCGTTTCCGGCGCCGCCTTGTTCATGTGTTGAATAACCACCTTTTCAGCCCCCCTCACCCACGACTACACTGCAATCTACATGCCAACCCCGGTTCTGTTTACTGCTCCAGTGCAATTCGCGGGGAGTTTCCACGAAAAGTGTATCTTTCTTGGCACGAACTGCATGCGCATCCCAGGCCCAATGATGTGCCGGAGCGACTGCATGTGTCACCGCTGCCCCATTCCGCGAAAGCCCTCTCGGGATTGCCGGGGCAATAGGATCAGTTGCCTTTCTGACCGATAGAAAGATTCGATGCGGAAACGCTGGCGGGATAAGCCATGATGACCTGGACCCCGTCTGTGCCGTCCGCCCACGGGGACTCGATCCGGATCGTGGCACCGTGCGCAGTACAGGCCAATTGACAGAATGCCAGACCGAGTCCGAAATTCGCTCCGCGACGCTGCGCGCCACTGTTCGCTCCGGAGATGAAGGCTTCAAATATTTCCGCTTGAAGTTCGGGGGGAATATTGTGGCCCTCATTGGCCACCACGACCTCGACGGTCCCGGCATCGACCAGGGCAGCCCGCAGCACGATGTCGCTGCCGCGGCGGGCGTGATTGAGGGCGTTCCAGAGGAGGTTCCCGAGGATGCGCCCGAAAATTGCGATATCGACCTCGATGAGCAGAGGAGCGATGCCGGTCTGGTCCACGCGCAGACCGATTTTCAGCAGGGCGCCCGATTCTTCGTGTTCGCGAGCTGCGTCGGCCAGCAGCGCCCACACATCTGTGCGCTCCAGATTCAGCGCAAGGCGGCCCTCCTCCATGCGACGGATATCGAGCAGCGAGCAGACCTGGTCGAGCAGGCGTGATGCGCTTGTCTGCGAGGTGCGAATGGCGCGCAGTAAATCGTTGTCATCCGGAGGGATCTGCCCCTTGATCATGGACAACGACATGGAAATGGCCGAGACCCGGTTCTTCAAATCGTGCACCAGCATGTCAGTGAATCGCTGTTTGGCCTGTTCCAGTCGCTCCAGGTAGCGACGTCGCGCTGCTTCTCGATACCAGTAAAGAATACTGAGCCCGCCCGCGGAGCCCAGCATGCCCAGCAGCGGCGCACCGACCGGGATCATCCAGCGCAGCAGGATAAAGACGCCATGCACCACCAGGCCATACAAGACCAGAAGCAGCAGCGCTGTTCCGGCCATACGCCAGGGTACTGCAACAGATGGGACGAATGGGCCGCCAGCGAGAACAAGCACGAGCAGGATGGAGACCCAGCGAGGTGCCATGCGGTAGGTATCCCCTCGCAAGAGGGCGTCGACGGCATTTGCATGGATCAATAGCCCAGGCAAAGTTCTCGCTACTGGCGCCACCTGCATATCCGCTTCGAGCCCTGTGGCGACGGAGCCGATTAAGACAATCTTGTCTCGAAAAGCTTCGCGCGGCACGGGCGCCGGAGCACCGCGCTCCTCTGCCTGCCAGGATGCGAGGACGTCCGCAATACTGTAGACGGGATATCGGCAGTCTGTGTAGGCCAGCCGCAGGCGCCCCCCCTCAATTCTCGCGGAACCTTTGCCGGAAATGACACGGGCACCTGACCAGACCAATCGTTCGCCCTGGCCTTCCAGGTAGAGCGCCGCCACCGCCAGGGCCAGCGAGGGCACCAGCGTTCGATTCCATTTGGCGGCGAGGAGATACTGGCGTGCCACGCCGTCATGGTCTTGTCTGTGATTCACGTGCCCAAGCCCTGCGCCCGCCTTGAGAAGCGATTCGAAAGGAAGGAGTCCCGTCTGAAAAGCTGGCCAGTCCGAAGAGCTGGATGTCTGCACGTCGACTCCGGGAAAGGCGACACCATCGGGTGGGTCTCTCCGCTTTGCCCCGTTTCCATCGAGAAAGACGGGGTTCACGACGCGCCCCTGCCGGGCGACGGCCTCCACAAGCACCTGATCGCGCGCTGGCCATTGCCAGTCCGGTTCGCCGAACAGAATATCGAACCCCACCACAGCGGCTTCAGCGCAATAATCGAGTACAGCCCCGAAGATCGCCCGTGGCCAGGGCCATCGCCCGAGATCGGAGCGCAAGCGCTCCAGGCTATCGTCATCGAGCACGACCAACACAATTTCCCGGGAAGCCGGATTTCGCGCCGCCCCATGCCGCAGCCGGAGGTCAACCGTCCGGTATTCGAAGGCATCCAGCAGTGGCGTGGCCGCCAACAGTAAGGCTCCGGCCACGGCTACCACGAACAATGCGGCCCGTACTCCGGCGATTGACTGCGGCATGTGCGAAGTCTGCATGGACGTTGCATGTATCGTTCTTCCCGCCGAATGTGGCAACGTTTTCTCTTTGGCATGTGGCGTCTCATCGGCGATAAACGGGCGAAGCCTCGGTCGCCCACTCCCGCCGGGGCTCATTTGTAAGAAGCTGGAGCATGGCATGAAGACGCAGACCCTCGTGGTGGACGATGACCCGGTGATGGCCTCCGTGGTCGAATCGATGCTGGAGCAGGCTGGCCACGCTGTCCTCGTGGCATCACGGGCCGAAGAGGCGCTCGAACTCATTCTGAACGAGCCCATCGACCTTGTCGTTTCCGACATTGTGCTACCCGGCATGCGCGGCAACGAATTAATGTGCAAGGCCCGCGCAGAACTCCCGGAGCTGCCGTTCGTGCTCATGACCGGCCACGGTTCGGTGAAAGACGCGGTCAGGGCCATGCAGGATGGCGCATTCCATTACCTCCTCAAGCCCATCGACCCCGACGAATTCGCGCTCATCATCACGCGCGCCCTGGAAGACGCCCGCATGCGTCGCCAAAACCGCTTTCTCCGCGCCGAACTCTCCGGAATCGGTCCGCGCGGGGAACGACTCATCGGCAAGAGCCCGTCTCTGCAGAAGGTGCACGAACTCGTCCGCAGGGTTGCGCCCACCGACAGCACCGTGCTCATTACCGGCGAGACCGGTACAGGCAAAGAACTTCTCGCCCAGACGGTCCATTTTCAGAGTAAGCGGGCGGACGGCCCCTTCATTGCCTTCAACTGCGCGGCCTTCAACGAGAACCTGATGGAGAGCGAACTGTTCGGCCACGAAAAAGGTGCCTTCACTGGCGCGACACAAACGCGGCGGGGCCGTTTCGAGGAGGCAGACGGCGGCACCATCTTTCTCGATGAGATCGGCGAGACATCGAAAGAATTCCAGGCGAAACTCCTGCGCGTACTTCAGGAGCGCGAGGTGGAGCGGGTCGGCGGTAACGAACGGATCCCGATCGACGTCAGAGTGCTTGCCTCCACCAATCGTGACCTGGCGCATGAAGTTCGCGAGGACCGCTTTCGCGAAGACCTCTTCTACCGGCTGCGGGTGGTACCCATGCATCTGCCGCCCCTGCGCGAGCGGCAGGAAGATATTCCGCTGCTCGCCACGCACTTCGTGAAGCACTATGCCGAGCAATACGCCTGCGGCGTGCAAGGCATCACACCGGACGGCCTCGACTTTTTACGGCACCACGCCTGGCCTGGAAACATCCGGGAGCTACGCCACACCATCGAACGAGCCGTGGTGCTGGCCGGCACCGAGTATCTTACCGCCGCCGACCTGGAAATCCCGGAAACGGCATCGACGACCGGGACGGAAGCCGGGGAACCAGCCTCCCTGCAAGAGGCCGTCGATCTGGCCACGCGCGACTATGTCGTCCGCATCCTCGACCAATCGCGCTGGCGCAAACAGCTTGCCGCCGAAAAGCTTGGGGTCGACCGCGCCACGCTTTATCGTATGATCAAGAAATACAGCATTTCCCGCTGAGGCAAATGACTAATCAATTGACTTAGATGTGTTTTCCCGGCAGGCTTTTCAACGGTTCTTTATTGGGGGACCGCCTGCAACCGGACCGAGGCGAGCGATTCATGACACAGCACTATGCGAAATCCGAGCAGATGGTCGAACGTACCGTACGGGACGAACAGGTCTTGGTCCCGATTGGCGGCCACGCAGACGAGTTGGAAGCCCTCTATAACCTCAACCGGACCGCCGCCTTTGTCTTCAACGCCGCGGGGGAGGGCCTGACCGCCGAAGAGATTGCCGACCGTCTTTCTTCGGAATTCGAGATATCCCCCAGCGAGGCCCTGGCCGACGTTCAAGCGGCCCTGGCCGAACTCACCGCCATCGGCGCCCTTCGTGCTATCGCGGAGGGAGGCGGCTGACCATGTCCTGTTCCGACTGCATCAGCACCCAGAGTTCCCTCGACTTCCTCGAACGGTTGCGTCAGCCGTCCGGCAAGAATCTTCTGCCGCTGGCCGGCAGCTTCGAAATCACACTCAAGTGTAACGTTCGCTGCAAGCACTGTTATATTCTCTACCCCGGCGCCACCTCAGAGGAGATGAGCACCGACGAGGTGAAGCGGGTTCTGGACATTCTAGCCGAGAACGGCGTCATGCTCCTGCTGATCACGGGCGGAGAGCCACTCTCACGGCCTGACTTCAAGGAGATCTGGCGCTATGCGAAGCAGAAAGGGTTTATCCTTTCTCTTTACACAAACGCCACCCTCATCGACGAAGCGATCGCCGATTTCCTCGCCAAGTGGCCACCGCGCCGGGTAGAGATCACGATTTACGGTCACACCGAGGCGACGTATGAAAAAGTGACCGGCGTCAAAGGCTCCTTCAGCCGGTTTCGTCGCGGCGTCTCCCTCCTGCGGGAAAGGGGCCTCCGTATCGCCCTCAAGACCATGGTCCTGAAGACCAATGTCCACGAGTTCTTCGAGATGAAGAGTTGGGCCGAGGACCAAGGCTCCAACTTCCGTTTCGACAGCATGATCAACCCGAGAATCAACGGTGACCGGGATGTGCTGAAAGAACGGCTTGATCCCGAAGAACTGGGTCGCTTCGAAGCCACATTGGACGGAGGCCCTGACGCCTTCGCCTCCTACTACAGCATCATCCAGAAGACGCCTGTTTCCGACAAACTCTTCACCTGCGGCGCCGGCATCAAGACCTTTCACATTGATCCGCGGGGTCGGCTTCATCCCTGTATGCTTTGGCGGAAATCCCCGTATGACCTCCGCAACGCCCCGCTGACCGAAGGATGGCGGGAGCATGTATCCCGGCTGCGCGAGCTGAAGGGGCCCGAAAACGGCTGCAACGCGTGCAGCAATCGTTCGCTCTGCGGCCGATGCCCCGCCGCCTCCTTTCTGGAAGTGAACGACCCCCGCAAAAGCGTCTCCTATCACTGCAAGGTTGGCGAAGCGCGCCGCAAGCATCTGCTCGGTTCCGTGCCGGCCATTCAGGTGGGCCTCCGCTCAGGAACGAAGAATCCGAAAGAAATTGCGCTTGGCAGCGATGGGAGGTCGCGCTATAACGATTCTCAAGAGTCAAGCCTACAGGGAGAGTACATTGAAAAAGCAGTACATTAAGCCGGCGATCAGCCGGATCGAACTACAGGATCGCGAGCTGCTCTCGATGGCCACCAACTGCAAAGATGTCGACCCATTGATTGACAACTGTTGCTTTGCAGGAAATCGAGAGGACTGCCCGAACGATCTTCCCGGCGGTGGCATATCGGGCGGAACCCGCCTGTTCGATATCGGTTCCTGACCCTCTGCCGTGATGGATGTGCGCGTCTGTATAGCGGGCGTGGCCTTCACCTTTTCCGCCGGGCCCGGGGTGGACGCCGTTTGCCTGCACCCGGATTATCTTCCGTTTCTGGATGCCAGAACGGCGTCCGAGCACGGGGCCTCGATTCACGTCCTTGCCCGTGCAGGTGACGACTGGCCACAGACCCATCCCTCGGCCTGGCGCTGGGAATCCTTCATGTGGCGCCTTGGGGATTTCAGCGAAATGGGTATTCGGCTCGACGTTCGGGACTTGATCGAAAAGAAGTATGTGCCCGTAGCGCTTCTTCATGCCGACTTCGGAAGTGGCGATGTCGTCGTTCGGCAGCGGAAACCGCGGCCCGCGTTTGCGCTGAACTATCCTGAGGGCCAGATCATTCTTCTGAATCGGCTCGCCATGCTCCAGGCTGGGCTCGTTCACTCCTCTGCCCTTGTGATCGATGGTCGCGGCTACCTCTTCTGCGGCCGCTCGGGTGCGGGCAAGACCACGATTGCCCGGCTCTGGAAGCAGCGGGGCGGCATGCTCCTATGCGATGACCGCAACATCGTTCGCTGGATGAATGGTTGTCCGTTCGTCTGTTCGACGCCATGGCATGGCGAGGACCCCGAGGTGAACCCCGTCAACGTGCCCTTGGGTGGGATCTTCCATTTGCATCAAGCCCCGGAAAACCGGGTAGAAGAAATCCCGATGACGCAGGCGGTGGCACGGCTCTATGCAACATCCCTGGCACCCTTTTACGACCGAACGTCGGCCAGGCTTGTATTGGATGGTTACGTTCGTTGCCTCGATTCCGTTCCCAGCTACGACCTCCATTTCACCCCAGACCTTCGCGCCACAGACGCTGTTCTCCGCGTCATTTAGTCCCCTGCCGCCCCCTCGTCCTCCCGTAAACGCCTTCTTTACGTCAAACGACACCGGGGGGGCTGTACACCGCACGAGACCAGAGGCTCGGCGTGGTCATGGTTTTCACCGCGGGGAGTTACCGCCCCTCTTCTTGAAGCCGTCGCCCCCAGCAGTTCTCATTTTTATCGTACCTCGTAGGGATCTGTCATCCCGAGCTTGCCGAAGGATCTCCAGATCTTCAAGAACACTGGAGATTCCTCGACCCATCGGCTTCGCTCAGGGCAGGCCTTCGCTCGGAATGACAAAGTCAGACAGGTGAACGAGTCCCCCATACTGAGAATCGCTGCGTCACCCCACCTCAACCTTGACGCCGCACTCCGCTCCGGCGTACAACCCGACTTCCTTGCCATGCCAAGAAAACCCGCCAGCATCTACGACGAATCGAAGATCAAAACGCTCTCGTCGCTCGAACACATCCGGCTCCGCACCGGCATGTATATCGGGCGCATCGGTGACGGCTCCCACTACGACGACGGCATCTACGTCCTCCTCAAAGAGGTCATCGATAACGCCATCGACGAATTCATCATGGGCGAAGGCAGCCGCGTCGAAATCGCCATCGAAGGCACGAAAGTCACCGTGCGCGACTACGGCCGCGGCATCCCCCTCGGCAAAGTCGTCGAGTGCGTCTCGCAGATCAACACCGGCGCAAAATATAACGACGAAGTCTTCCAGTTCAGCGTCGGCCTCAACGGCGTCGGCACCAAGGCCGTCAACGCCCTCTCGCAAGCCTTCCGCGTCAAGTCGCACCGCGACGGACAATACGTCGACGCCACCTTCCAGCGCGGCGTGCTCGAAGCCGAGAAGAAGGGCAACGACGCCAAAGCACCGCGCGGCACGCTGATCGAATTCGAGCCCGACCCGGAAATCTTCAAAAAGGCGCAATTCCGCGAAGAACACGTCGTACGCCGCCTCCGCCTCTACAGCTACCTCAACCCTGAACTGCGCCTGCTCTACAACGGCGAAGAATTCTACTCCGCGGGCGGCCTGCTCGACCTCATCGACGAAGAGACCGAAGATGAGGCCATCTACAAACCGTTCCATTTCCGCGACAAGACCCTCGACTTCGCCTTCACCCACACCCCGCGCTACAACGAAACCCATTTCTCCTTCGTCAACGGTCAGTTCACCAGCGACGGCGGCACCCATCTCAGCGCCTTCCGCGAAGGCATCCTCAAAGGCGTCAACGCCTTCGCCAAAGGCAAGTTCGATGGCGACGACGTGCGCGAAGGCATCGTCGGCGCCATCGCCATCAAGCTGCAAGAGCCCGTCTTCGAATCGCAGACCAAGAACAAACTCGGCAACACCGAGATCCGCGGCGACCTCGTGGCGCGCGTTCGCGACATCGTCACTGACCTGCTGCACCGCAACCCCGAGGCCGCCGAACGCCTGCTGTTGAAGGTGGAAGAGACGCAGAAGCTGCGCAAAGAGCTGCAAGCCGTCAAAAAGATCGCCCGCGAACGGTCCCGCGCCGTCTCCATCCGCGTGCCGCAGCTCAAGGACTGCAAGAAGCACCTGAACAAGGCGAAAGGCAAAGGCCACGAGTCGATGATCTTCATCACCGAGGGCCAGTCCGCCGCGGGCTCCATCGTGAGCACGCGCAACGTTACCACGCAGGCCATCTTCACCCTGCGCGGTAAACCGCTCAACGTCTGCGACCTGAACCGCGACGCCATCTACAAGAACGAAGAACTCTACAACCTCATGCGCGCCCTCAACATCGAGGACTCCGTCGAGGGCCTCCGCTATAACCGCGTCATTCTCGCCACCGACGCCGACGTGGACGGCATGCATATCCGCAATCTGCTCATCACCTTCTTCCTCCGCTTCTTCGAACCACTGGTGCATGAGGGCCACCTGCATATCCTCGAAACACCGCTCTTCCGCGTGCGCAACAAGAAAAAGACGGCCTACTGCTATTCCGAGGAAGAACGGGATGCCGCGATGAAAGAACTGTCGCGCGGCCTGGAGGTGACCCGCTTCAAAGGGCTCGGCGAAATTTCGCCCGGCGAATTCAAGGCGTTCATCGGCCCCGACATGCGGCTCACCCCGGTCGAAGTGGACGAACAGCAGCATATCCCCTCCGTGCTCAAGTTCTACATGGGCAAGAACACGCCCGAGCGGCGCGGCTATATCATGAACCATCTTGTTGTGGATGTGACCGCGTGATGAACGAACAGGCCGAATTCCCATTTGGCGGCAACGGAAACGGATCGCGCAAACCGGTCCGGCCCGAAACCCGCGTTGAGACCGAGGAAGTCTCGCTCGGCCGCGCCGGCGTGCTGGAAGGCAAAGCGGAAGGGCCGATCAAGCGGATGATCGACTCGAACTTCCTGCTCTACGCCTCCTACGTGATTCGCGACCGCGCCATTCCCGACCTCGACGACGGCCTCAAGCCGGTGCAGCGCCGTATTCTCTATTCGCTCTTCGAGAACGACGACGGCAAATTCATCAAAGTCGCCAACATTGCCGGTTACTGCATGCAGTATCACCCGCACGGCAACGTCTCGATCGAAGACGCGCTGGTAACCCTCGCGAACAAGCGCTATCTCATCGAGGGCCAGGGCAACTTCGGCAACCTGCACACGGGCGACCCGGCCGCCGCCTCGCGCTATATCGAGTGCCGCCTCACCGAGCTGGCGCGCACCCAGCTCTTCAACAATCAACTGACGAAGTTCGTGCCCAGCTATGACGGGCGCCGCAAAGAGCCGGTCACGCTGCCCGCGAAACTGCCCCTGCTCCTCATGCTCGGCGCGGAAGGCATTGCCGTCGGCCTCTCCACGCGCGTGCTGCCCCACAACTTCAAGGAGTTGCTCGAAGCACAGATCGCGATTCTGCAGAAGAAGCCCTTCACATTGCTCCCCGATTTTCAGCAGGGCGGCCTCATGGACGCCTCGGAATACGACAAGGGCAACGGGCGGGTCCGGCTCCGTGCCCTCATCGAAACGCGCGCTTCCACGCACTCCCTCATCGTGCGCCAGATCCCGTTCGGCACCACCACCGACTCGCTCATCGCCAGCATCGAGGAAGCGGCACGCCGCAAGAAACTCAAGGTGCGCAGCATCGACGACTACACCGGCGAGAACGTCGAGATCGAAATCAAGCTGCCCGGCGACCAGGACCTGGAGCAAGCCCTGCAGAAGCTCTACGCCTTTACGCAATGCGAAGTCTCGCTCTCCAGCCGCATCGTGGTCATTCACGACCAGCGCCCGGTGGAGATGAACGTCGAAGAGATCCTGCGCCACAACACCCGCAGGCTGCGCGAGATTCTCGAACGCGAACTGAACCTGGAGCTGAACCGCCTCGAAAAGGAACTTCACTTCAAGACGCTCACCCAGATCTTCATCGAGAACCGCATCTACAAACGTATCGAGGACTGCAAGAGCTACCCGGAAGTGATCCAGGCGGTGCTCGACGGCCTCGCGCCCTATCGGGACCAATTGACGCGCGATGTCACCAAAGAAGATGTGGAGGGGCTGCTCGCGATTCAGATCAAGCGCATCTCCCTCTACGACATGAACAAGAACCGCAAGGAGATCGGCGACCTCGTCCAGGCCATCGACGAAGTCGAGCGAAGCCTTGCGGATACCCGGAAGTACACCATTCAGTACCTGCGCGGGCTCATCAAACAATACAGCAAAGAGTTTCCGCGCATGACCCGCATTGAACAAGGCTTCGAGCGGCACGACATGAAGGAGCTGACTGCGCGGGAGCTCACCATGCGGCACGACCGGGAGAAGGGCTATATCGGCTTCGGGATCAACGGCGAAGACATCTTCGCCTGCTCCTCCTATGACAAACTCCTGCTTGTCTGGAAGGACGGCCGCTACAAGGTGATTCAGCCGCCCGAAACGCTATTCGTGGATCGCGACCTGATCCACTGTTCCGTCTTCGATCGGGACCGCGTCTATGTTGCTGTGTATGTGCACCACGAGATTACCTATCTCAAGCGGTTCACATTCGGCGGTGCGATTATGAATCGGGACTATAATTGTGCCCAGCCTGGTGCAAAGGTGTTGCTGCTCGACGACAGCGATCCGGAATCGATCTTCGTGAAATACAAGAAGGCGAAGAAGCAGCGCATCAACCAGCAGAGCTTTGCGCTCGATAAGCAGCCCGTCAAAGGGGTCAAAGCGCGCGGCTCACAGATGACTGTGAAGAAGATTGCCGAGATCCACACCGAGAAACCGCGCCACTGGGGCAAAGGCAAGAGCAACCCCGCCGGTGTCACCCTCGATCCGGTTTGATGGGAGTGGCGCTAAGATGAGACTGCGGCTCAGCGGGCCTGCCCCGGCTCCGTGGACCTCGGGAACGCTTCGCCCTACCTTTCCGCGCAAGCGTCTGGTGGGTAGGGCGAACCGTCCCCGGTGAGCCGCGGACTGGTTCTACCGCCATTCCGTTCAGACAGAGCTTGGAGATGAAGAGATGATAGCTATGAAAAACACTGGAACTATTCTTTTCCGCTTCTGCCCTCTCCTCTGTCTCCTGCTGGCGCTGACTGCATGCGGGCGACGTCAGGAAACGGCACCTTCCGCACTGCCGGCCGCGCCCGAGTCGGGCATCGCGAATGCGGAATTGAAGGCCGTAGGCTTGGCCGCGATTCAGGAAGCCTTTGGATTGCTGACCTCGAATCTGACGGCGGCACTGGCGAGGGGCGGCACGACAGAGGCGTTGCCATTCTGCAAGGTGGAGGCATTACCGCTGACCGCTTCCGTGGGCGAGGCCTATGACCTGGAACTGCGGCGCGTAGCGCTGCGGGTGCGGAACCCTGCGAATCGTGCTTCACCTCGCGCGGCGGAGATTTTCGAAACCATGCGCACGGCCATGGCGCAGGGGCGCGCCCTGGAACCTGTCGTAGAGATGGTGGGTGATGATCCGGTCTTATATGCGCCCATCATCCTGAACAATCCCCTCTGCCTGGTCTGTCACGGCACACCGAACCAGCAGATTGCCCCCGGCACGATGGATCTGTTGGCTGATCTCTATCCGGACGACGAGGCGGTCGGCTTCCAGATGGGCGACCTGCGCGGCCTCTGGGAAGTCCGGGCGTGGGCGCGGTAAACGCCCGGGCGGCGATTTCAGGCCTGCAACAGATCTACCAGGTCGATTGGATGTGCTACCGTAATGCGGTCGTTCAAGGCGTAGCTCTCGCCCGCCGCTATGGGAGCGGCGACATAGCCCCGCTCAATCGCCAGATCGTCGAGCGCCCGATAGAACCCGGCGCTCGGCCTCGGTGCCACCGTGGCCTTGCATTCCACGGCCTGAATGGTTGTCCCATTATGGAAGATCAGGTCAACTTCATCCCCTTTCGCCGTCCTGTAGAAATACAGCTTCCAAGTCTCTCCCAACACACCCATGAGCTGCGTGGCAACGTAGGACTCCCAAGAAGAACCATATACGGGATGGCCGAACAACGCGTTTCGATCCTCCACGCCCAGTAATGCATGGAGAAGGCCCGTGTCGAAGAAGAGCGTTTTGGGGCTCTTTACCAGTCGCTTCTTCACATTGGCGAACCAGGGGTGGAGCTGCCGCAGCATGTACGTGTGCTCCAGGAACTCGATGTATCTCCGCACCGTTGGCGGCGAAACGCCGATAGACTCCGCCAGCTTGGATGCATTGAGCAACTGCCCATTGACATGCGCAAGCATGGTCCACAGACGGCGCATGGTAGCCTCGCTCAATTCGAAGCCGTACAGCCGTAAATCTCTTTCCAGATAGGTGCGAATGAAGTTCCGCAACCAGACGAATGCGGCGGCATCGCCACGAGCCAGAAAGCTGTCGGGAAAGCCACCCCGAAGCCAATGCCGGGCCATGGCCTTGTTGTCGATTTCGGTGAGCAGGAAAGGGGTCAAGTCGAGGTAAGCAATCCGCCCCGCGAGCGACTCGCTCGACTGGCGCAGCAATTCCGGCGAAGCCGAACCCAGAACAAGAAAACGCCCAGGGCGGCGGTCTTCGTCGCAGAGCCCCCGCAGCAGCGGAAACAACTCGGGAGCGCGCTGAATCTCGTCCAGGCAGACAAGTCTGGCAGCGTTCGCGCGCAAAAAACTCTCCGCGTCCCGCAGCTTATTCCGGTGTGAGGGCAATTCCAGATCAAGGTATTCGCTCCTCATGCGCTGCATGACGTGCCTTGCAAGGGTTGACTTTCCGCACTGCCGCGGCCCTAGAACGGCGACTACGGGGAATTGTTCCAGTCGCTCCTCAATCACCGCCCCCAAAGCTCTTTGCACGTATCTCATGACGGCGATCTTACCACACCCACCCGGCAGGGCAAGAGCAAATTGAAAATTTCATTTTGTTTTTGCACCCCTTATGCCTCCTTTTTGGCGCATGGAGGAGGGGAATCCTCATATCTTGTGGGCTGCACCGTCCCCTCCTCCGTTTCCCCCTGCCCGACCTCATGCTCGCATCCCATAGCACGACAGTATGTTGAGCCAGCCGAGAACCGTTCCATTTCGCGGTATTCGAATTTCGGGCTTCTTTCGGGCTTGGGTATTTGGGTACTTCGCCATTTGTTTTCCACTGATCTACGCGTGTTCGTGAATTGGCCATGTCCTCGACCTTGCGCTGCGGTCTTTTGCCTTGTCCCGGCAGGGGACGACATGCAGACTGACCGCTCGTTTTCCGAGCCCCGATCCCACCAAATTTCTGACCCGAGGAGCCGATATGGCGAAAGAAGAGAGAATCCTTTGTTTCGAACGACGCCTGCTGGATGAACTGGGCTCTTTCCACGGCCTGAGCCTCGAAGTCGGGCGCTACCTGCCGGTGCTGACCGACCCCGCCAACCTCATCTACCGCGAGCGCGGCGCGGCGGAGCATGACCCGAATTTCAAACAGTTGATTCCCTACGTACTGATCGTTTGCGGCAGCAAAATCCTCCGGTACCAGCGTGGTAAGGGTGGAGGCGAAAGCCGGCTGCATGGCTGCTGGTCGGTCGGCATCGGCGGACATATCGAAGATCATGACCGCGACCTCTTCTCCGAAGACGCAGCGGGCTACCTGGATGGGATGCGCCGCGAAGTGCGCGAAGAAGTCGGCATTGCGCCCGGCCCCGACACCGCCGTTGCCCTGATCAACGACGATACAACGGAGGTCGGACAGGTCCACTTCGGCGTCGTGCATGTGATGCACGTCGAAAACGAGGACGTGGTCGGACGCCGCAAGGGGATTCTGGCGCCGGAATTCGTGGAGATTTCGAAAGCGACCCAGAACCCGGCGCTCTACGAATCGTGGTCGAGCTTCTGTATTGAGCAACTCGACGACCTGCTGTCGATCGCCGCGTCGTGAGGCTCAGACCTCCATCAGGTCTTTTTCTTTCTGCGCCAGCATATCGTCGATCTTCTTGATCTGCTGATCGGTGCTCTTCTGGATTTCGTCCAGGGCAAGGTCGCGGTCGTCTTCGGTAATCGCCTTTTCTTTGAGTAGCGCCTTGACGGCATCGTTCGCCTCGCGCCGTACGTTGCGCACGGCCACGCGCTGTTCTTCGGACATGCGCTTTGCGACCTTGATCAGCTCTTTGCGCCGTTCTTCGCTCAGTTCCGGGATCGGTACGCGGATGAGTCGGCCGTCATTCATCGGCGTGATGCCAAGGTTCGCGCCCTGGATGGCCTTCTCGATGGCACCAAGCGAAGAGGGGTCGAAAGGGCTGATGACAATGAGCCGGGGCTCGGGCGTGGAGATATTGGCGATGTCGCGCACGCGCTGGGTGGTGCCGTAGTAGTCCACCTGAATGTTCTCGACCAGGTGTGGCGAGGCCTTACCGGTGCGTAGCCCGCTGAGTTCCTCCTGAAGGAACGAAACGGCCTTTTCCATCTTCTCTTCGGAGGCCAGTTGAATGTCGTCGAGCGATTCCATGTTATTCGTCTCCCATACAGACCAGGGTGCCCACAGGTTCGCCCCGCAGCACGCGCAGGATTTCGTTCGGTTTGAAGAAATTGAAGACCACGATCGGGATTCGGTTCTCCATGCAGAGCGAAAAGGCGGCCGTATCCATGACGCGCAGGCGCTGGTCAATGGCCTCCTGATAGGTGATCCGCTCGTAGCGGGTGGCGTCGGGGTCTTTCATGGGGTCGGCCGAGTAGACACCATCGACCTTGGTCGCTTTGAAGAGGACATCGCAGTCCATTTCGCTGGCGCGCAGGGCGGCGGCGCTGTCCGTGGTGAAGTAGGGGTTCCCGGTGCCGGCCCCGAAGATGACGACACGCCCTTTCTCCAGATGGCGCAGGGCGCGGCGGCGAATGAAGGGTTCGGCGACGGCATCGATGCCGAGGGCGGTCATCACCCTGGTCTCGACGCCGAGCCGTTCGAGGGCGGACTGCAGCGCAAGGCTGTTGATGACGGTGGCGAGCATGCCCATATGGTCGCCGGTGGTGCGGCCGATTCCGTTTTCGACGCCGAATGCACCGCGGTAGATGTTACCCCCGCCGACAACGACGCCGATCTGAACGCCGAGTGAGGCCACTTCCTTGACCTGCCCGGCGATGGCACTGAAGGCCTGGGCATCGAGTGGCGCGCCGGTCTGCTGATTCTGGCAGGCCTCGCCGCTGAGTTTGAGCAGAATGCGGCGGTAGCGCGATGGTGAAGCAGATGTTGTTGTTTCAGTGGGCATGCCGCAACCTTTCGAGGCCCCGAACGGCCTGACTTCGTTGGAGGCGCAGAGTAGGCGAAGGAGGGGCGGTTTGTAAAGAGGCGCGGTGACGGCGTCCCCCGTGAGGAGGGACGTTGTCCCACCCGCGTGAGGCCACGTTGCCGCGGCCAATCACGTGACCGCGTGTCGCGGAACGTGACCACGCGGCGCGGCTCTCGTGGCAACGGGGGGACTCACGTCCGTGTAACTCCGCCCCAGAGCACTGGATCGGCACCGGGCTGGAGGGGCGAGTTATACGAGCCCGTCAGCGCCTGGTCATGCAGCATCCGATCCGCCTGCCCCGCAGCAATTCTCAGTATGGCACGCAAGGGGTTCTTCGGGCCTGCCGATGCATGTACTACGAACGGTTTCTCGCCGGGTTTTCGCCCGTTTGTAGTCCCGCCTTCAGGCGGCAAGGGCCATACTGAGAATTGC